>CAMCYG010000004.1 GCA_945883775.1 Victivallis vadensis | reverse complement strand
CAGGAGTCGGTGATGATTTCCTTTGTTCTATGGGGATATGCACCGTTCCTTCTATATTCGCTTATAAGAGCCTTTCAGTCCGGGGTATATATGAACGCAGAGAGGAGTTTTCTGCTGCATCTTACCCCCCTGCTTCTGGCCGTTACGATACTTGTTTCATGCGGGGTTAGCAGGCTTAAGACTCTGTACAACGTCATATTGACGAATCTTTTCTTGATAGGCATATATGCCATCATAAACCATGCACTGAATGGCAGTAAACTTGTCCTATGGATGCCAGGGTACGAGCAATACATAGCAGAAGCCAGAATGACTGGAACATATTACTGCCCTGACCACTTTGCGGGAGCTATGGAAATTGGGTTCGCCATGGCATTAGGACTTTTCACAGGTAGAGAGTCGACAATCAAAAGGCGACTTTTGTGCGGACTTGTCATGGCGCTTGCCGTCTATTGCACAATAATGAGTAAATCAAGAGGCGGAGGGCTTACTATACTGATACTGTTAGTTAGCGTTTTGACTCTCGGCCTTGGGCAGTGGCGCACAGCCAAGAGATGGATTATCAGGGGCATTGCTACTGCAGCTGCAATTGCTGCGCTGATCATCCTCTGGAACTCAAATATTGCCTACATGAACCGCTTCAAAGTTCATTTTGGATTTGATTCAACCGCAGGCAAGAGTACCGAACAGGTAATTGAGACAGCCAAGATAAATCTCATCAATTCCTGCAGAGGAAGGATGTATGCAGGTGCCATCAGAGCCTGGCGATCCTCGAACATGCTGTTCGGTATAGGACCGGGCATGCACCAGCACCTGTGGCCGCATTTTTCGGCCAGCGAAGACGGTGACAGAGAAAACGGTATCTGGCCATCATCTACATTTTATGATCTGCATTCATACGAAGTTCATTCCGACTGGCTGCAACTCTTGGAGGAATACGGCACTATTGGCATCATTCTTTTCTTGATTCCAGTAGCGCTGATAACATTCATTCACATTAAAGCACTGAGCCACGAGTCGAGAAGGAGAAAAAGAAGGGATTGGAATGAGCCTGGCACCGAAATGCATGGATACATATTAGGCGGATTACTTTCGGGTATAGCCATGGCCTTTCACTCCCTTGGCGATTTCAACCTCCAGATTCCAGCTACTGTATGGATTCTGGGCGCGGTCGTTGCCACAAGCACAGTTTTGAGCATCTCATCGATATACGGCTCCACCCGTACGAAGGAAAACGAGTAAATGGTTTATTACATAACCAGCGACATCCATCTGGGCTCACGACACAGCGAGACGGACTTATTTCTCAAGTTCCTCAGAACATTACCATTGCAGGACTGTACCCTTGTCTTAAACGGCGACACTCTCAACAGGCGCAGGAAATTCTACGGTGATAAGGAAGAATCCGTTATCAAGGAATTGATAGCCCTCTCCGTCAGGACAAAAATCATCTGGATTGATGGCAATCACGACAAAAAGCACAGACCGGACAATTACGGCTCAATAATATTCATGCCGTTTCTTTCTATCGGGGATGTCATGGTATCGCACGGGCACACTTTTGACATTATGATGAGAATGAACAGGCCTTTTGTATGGATATTCATGTTCTCACACTGGTTCCTGCACCTGTTCAAGGCTGAATCGATGCATGTTTCAGCTTTTGCGAAGCGATTTAAGTTCCTGTACACGTTGCTGAGAAACCACGTTAAATCCAACGCCGTATCATTCGCAAAAAAGAACGGATTCAGGATTATGATCTGCGGCCATACGCATTTCTGCGAAGATGTGACGATTGACGGCATAAGGTTCATCAATACAGGGTCGTGGCTCGAAATGCCGGCTCATTTCGCCGTGATAAGCAACGACGGAACCGTGATCCTGCAGCAATTCAAATAATTGCAATACCTCCGCACGTGTGATATCTTTCTCGGGCATCGTTAACAAAGATATACTGGAGATTATATATGAACATTAAGGAACAATTATTGACCCTTATCAAAAGCAGAAAAGCAACCGTGGGCGTTGTAGGACTCGGGTATGTTGGCCTACCGCTTCTCATCGAGTTTGCAAAAAAAGGCTTTCCGGTGATAGGTCTGGATATCGACAGGAAAAAGGTTGTCAACCTGGATAAGGGTGCATCATACATCAGGCATATACCAGCTTCAGCAGTAAAGTCAGCCATTGCTGATAATTCGCATGCCTCTGCCACCACGGACTTCCGGAAGATATCCAAGTGCAAAGCCGTTATAATATGCGTCCCCACCCCGCTAACTGAGCACAGGGACCCAGACATGAGCTACATCGTAAACACATCAAAGGCAATTGCTCCGCATATCAAGAAGGGACAGGTGATATCGCTCGAGTCGACCACATATCCGGGAACGACCGAAGAGGTCATGATCCCGATCCTGGAAAGCGGCTCAAAGCTGAAGGCCGGAAGAGATTTCTTCGTATGCTTTTCACCTGAGCGCGAGGATCCAAGCAACCCCAAGTATTCGACCGCAACGATACCTAAGGTAGTCGGCGGGATTGACAAAGCCTCGCAGGAGGTCGGATGTGCCCTTTACGGCAGTGTTGTCGTCAAGACTGTTCCGGTATCCAGCTGTGCAGCGGCAGAAGCCACTAAGCTCGTCGAGAACATATTCCGGTCAATAAACATCGCCATGGTAAATGAACTCAAGATGATATTCACAGCCATGGGCATAGACATATGGGAAGTCATACGGGCCGCCAGCACAAAGCCTTTCGGCTACATGCCATTCTATCCCGGCCCCGGACTCGGCGGTCACTGCATACCCATCGACCCCTTCTATCTGACATGGAAAGCCAAGGAATACGGGATTGGCACCAAGTTCATAGAACTTGCCGGCGAGATAAACACCAGCATGCCGGACTATGTCATCAGGATGACTGCTGATGCCCTGAACGTAAGAGGAAAGTCGATAAAAGGCACTCGGATACTTCTGGTCGGGCTGGCATACAAACAGAATGTAGACGATGACAGGGAAAGCCCGACATATATCATCTGGGAGAAACTCAACAAACTCGGGGCAAAAGTCAGTTACTATGATCCCTACTGCCCTGTTGTAAGACCGTCAAGGGAGCATTCGCAACTGGCAGGGATCAAAAGCGCCAAGCTTTCGAACATAAACAGGAAGAACTTCGACTGCGCCATTATCCTTACAGCCCACGAATGCGTTGACCATGACAAGATAGCCAAAGGCGTACAGTTGACAGTGGACACCAGAGGGATATGCAAGGAAGGCAGTCACGTCATCAGGGCATGACCAGAACATGACAGAGCGATATTATGACAGGCAGGATGACCGTCAAAACATACAACTCCACCGTAACATCATGCCTGCTTTGCCACTCAAGCAATACAGCGGAAGTCACGTCACTCAGGGCTTCGGACATATGCAGACTTTACCGCAGACATTTTGACATCGACCCGTCATCGCTCCTGTCAGCAGGGACAATATACCTGAGAAAATGCCTCGCCTGCGGACTTATCTGCTTCGACCCGCCAGACACCGGCAATTCGGAATTCTACGACCGTATCCAGCGCAATAACTCATACTACATGGAATCAAAACACGAATACCATGTCGCTCTGGCACAAATCAGAGAGGGCGACAATGTACTCGAAGTCGGTGCCGGATCAGGAAACTTTGCAAAACTCCTCAAGAACAATCAGTACACCGGCCTAGAGCTAAGCAGCAAGGCAGTGAAGGCCGCAAACGACGGGAGAATAATCCTGCAGAGTATCCAGAACCATGCCATAAGCCATCCGGAAGCATATGATGTTGTATGTCTTTTCCAGGTCCTCGAACACATTACAGACCCGAGGCAGTTCCTTGAAGACTGCATCAGGTGCATAAAGACAGGCGGAAAACTGATAATCGCACTTCCATCCAGCGACTCAATAATGGGAACCCTTATTAACTTTCCCCTGGACATGCCACCTCACCACGTGACCCGGTGGCCTGATTCCGTTTTGAGGAATATGGGCAAGCTGCTTCCCCTGCAATTGCTGCTACTTCAGCACGAGCCTCTTCCGCCCCGTCAGATCAGATTCATCCGGCGATCAGGAGCAATAGCGAGGATATACAAGCTTTTTAACAGGCCGATGCCCCTCATTGACTTCTCATTATTCAAGAAATGTTCCACGTCCATCGCAGTACTTGCATCACTGGTCGGCCTGCCAGCAGTAAGCACTGATTCCGGCGTACATGTGACAGCAGTATACCGCAAAGGATAAAGACATGCTTAACGAAGTACTTGCAAGGATTATAAGATGCTCCGCCTGGAACCTCCTTTCATCTGTTGCCTTGAGGATGTCAGGGCTTATCACCGGAATGATCGTATCTAGGATAGTCGGCAAAGACGATTTTGGATCATACTCCATAGTGCTCGTAACGATTGGCACATTCTACTCGATTTCTGGCGCCGGATTCGGCACGGCTGCAGCAAGATACATTGCCGAACACCGGACATCTGACCCTGCGCAGGCATCAGCGGTCATTAGAGACACTCAGCGTTTCGCGATTATCGCGGCCTCCGCCGCAGCGCTTTTGATATTCATGTTCTCGAAGCAGCTGGCCGGAAGCGTATTTGCAGCCCCGCATATCGACTCACTGCTGGCTGCATCATCGATCTGGATGTTCCTGAGCATTGTCACGGCCGAACAGAACGGGGTTCTTACCGGATTTGAAGCATTCAGACAGACAAGCGCCGTGAACTTCATCTACGCTCTGATATCGGTGGTATCATCCGGTCTGGCAGCGGCATACTGCGGCATAACCGGGGTCATTGCCGCTAACACATTGAGCGCAGGAGTCCTGTACCTGATGAACTGCCGTGTAATACACCTGCAGCGCGTATCGCACGGTATGATGGCCACTGCTCCTAAGTCGCATACAGGCCCGTCTCTTATACTTCAGTACAGTCTGCCCGCCCTGTTAAGCTCCATAATCGTCTATCCGGCCAACTGGACATGTACCGCTCTGCTTTCGAGACAGCCGGACGGCGTACCTGAAGTCGGCATTTACAATATAGCATCCCAATGGAGGAATCTTGTCGTCTATCTTCCAGGGGTAGTATCGATGGTATTCGTATCCGTGCTTGCAAACCGAAGCAAGCTGATGAAAGACTCCGACACTATGAAGATATATGCAGCAAATCTCGGGCTGAACATAGTGTTCTCTGTCGCAACTGCCGCACCGATGATAATCTTTTCAGAGACCGTGATGAGCTGGTACGGCCAGGAATTCTCTCACGGAAGCAAATGCCTGACCGCCATGCTCATCTCCGGATGCCTGCTGTCGGTGATAACCGTCGCAGGTCAGGCGATGGTATTACAGACCCTGATATGGCCCTGGTTCTGGCTAAACCTTATTTGGGCTTCTGCTCTTATCTGCTTCTCGTGGGTCTTTCGGATGTCAGGATCGTATGGAGTAGCCCTTGCGAATGTTATCGCTTTTTCGATTCACCTTCTCAACATAATGATATATCTTGGAGTCAGAACCCTATTTATGACATCTTCAGGCAACAAGGAACCGAAATGCCCCAGACCACAAAAAACATAATCCTTATAATAGTTTCCCTTGCTGCAGGGCTGAACTTCCTGTTTACGGGAAACATGCTAGGTCTGGCACTAACCGTTCTTCTGCCGCTGGGATTAATGTCATTATCAAATCCTGGTGTTATGGCGGTGCTGTCTATCGCCTTTTTTTGCAGCTGGATAAAGATCCCTTTCGCGCCTGGCGTTAGGCAGATGTATGAACTTTTCATGGGGATGACTTTTATTTCATGCCTGTTGCACATCTTTACCGGTCGGCGGCCATGGCGGATGACATTCCTTAACATCTGCGTTACGGTATTTGTGGGCATTCTTGGATTTCTAATGTACTATCGCGGCTTTGGTTTTCAAAGCACAGGAGGCTCGACCTGGGGCGGCGGAATGTACCTTGTGCTGATTCCGTGTGCCCTATTCTTCATCGCATCCATGTCATTGCGGCTCACACTAATCCAGTGGCGCACGGCTATTTCAATGATGTGTATATTTTCCATCCTGCCGGCTATTGCTGAAATAACAGGGATGTTGACTGGGTCTGCAAGACCATTTCTCAACGCCATATTCATCAATCCTCAGGCGTCGTCGATATCGTTCGAAGAAGTCCGTAATAATCTGGACTTTTCATATCGATTCAAGGGATTCATGCCGGCATACAGCGTATTCCTGCTGCCATTTGCACTATTACCGTTTTCTTCCAGGTCTTTTTTAGCACATTTAGCCTTCATCACCCTGAGCCTCATATTCGCTGCGCTTACCGGACATAGACTTCTTATTATAACCATTCTCTTGTTTACGTGGTCATTCTTTTTCTTCAAAGCCAGCAACAAGCTCACATATATGATCAAGTCTTCGGCAGCCTTGGGTTTTTGCTGGATGCTGCTGGCGTTCTCGGCTCATCTTCTCCCCCTTAACGCCCAGAGAGCGTTATCTTTTGTTCCGGGAACAGGGATCAGCCATCGAATGACAGACGACGCAAGGGCAACATCAGACTGGCGAGTTCAGGTCTGGAAAGCAGCCATCAAGGATATCCCGGAATACGTCATCATCGGGAAAGGATTCTCCTATGACGCTGAAACGTTCATTTCAATAATGAGAGGGTCCAGAGTGTCACAGTCTGACAACATACAATGGGCTCTTTTCTCCGGAGCATACCATCAGGGCATTTTGAGTTTGCTGATTTGCATGGGATTGCCCGGTCTGGCAGCAGGAGTTGCTTTTATCTTCGGGATACTGATAAGACACTGGAGGGTCGCTCATTCTCAATGGCAGAATGCTGAAGAGCAAAGGATTCATTCTGCCTTGTATATCATGTTCGCCGTTCTGAGCTTCAATTATGTTGCAATTTATGGTGATGTTCCCGTCTCATTTCCGACTCTATTCTTTTACGGCGGCCTTCTTGAGCTCCTGTTAAACTCAAAAGATAAACCGCAGGAAGACGCTGCGCAGATAATTCAATGAGAATATTATACATTAACCAGACATCAATTCATGGCGGCGCAGAAGAGATTCTTCTGCACGTAATGACCGGCATCATTGGAAAAGGACATAATCCATTCTTGATAGTTCCGTCTACCGGCTGGCTTACCGACAAATGCACAACCGCCGGGATCCCGTATAAACTGGTTCCCACAATTCCAACCCACACAACCCGTAACGCCGCAGAACAGTCAAGAAATGTATTTCTAAATAATCTAAGTTTATCCGGAATTACTAAACAACTGCGCGCTGACGTCATTCACGTCAACTCACCCCGGCTGGCTTACCATGCCGGCCTAGCGGCTATCATGACAAGAAGACCACTAATCGTCCATGTACACGATATAGTCGACAGCCCGTATTTATCGTGCCTCAAAAGCATATATCTCTCAATCGTTTCATCAGCCACCATTCCGGTATCTGATGCCGTAAAGGATGTTGTTTGCTCTGAACACAGCCAACCAGACACAACACGCATATATAACGGTGTTGATCTCTCCATTTACCACAACATTAACTGCAAAGATGTGAGACCAAGTTACGGCATAAACGAGGAAGATCTGCTGATTGGCTCAATCTCCGCGATGACACCATGGAAAGGACAGGATACATTGATCCAAGCCTTTCCTGAAGTCTTAAAAGAGTTTCCACATGCTAAACTGCTTATCGGAGGCGGGGCAAGGAATCACCCAGAGGAGCGAAAGCACGAGAACACCCTCAAGCAGATGTGCAGACAGCTTATACCAGAAGATAAAGTCGTCTTTACAGGCTGGACGGAGAAAGCTGTTGAGATTATCAAGTCTGTGGACATATTCGTACACACACCCACCCGGCCAGACCCTTTCCCAACTGTGATAATTCATGCGATGAGCCTTGGAAAGGCCATAATTGCTAGCAAAACCGGTGGAATCCCCGAAATGACATGCGAATCAGAAGGGGCTGTGCTTGTAGAGCCAGGAAATGCAACCGCCCTTTCCCGCGCAATGCTGGAACTGAGCAGAGACGCCAAGCGGAGGAACGCAATTGCTGAAAGCGCCTTGTCCCTTTCATTCCGGTTCAACAAGCAGAGAATGGTCGATGAGGTAATTGGCGTTTACAACAGACTTGGACACCAAACTGGATGAGCCCTATTAACATAATTATGGCGCCCTGTCTGCAGTCGGACGGATGGATATCTGTATCCGCCTGCAACAGTAACGTCATAGAGAGACTAAAAGCCCACAGCAATATAAACCTGAGGATATGTAACCCGTTGCTCGGCAGCATCAATAACAAATGGATAAGGGCCTTGGTTCGCCATATATTCTATCCGCTGACAGTCAAGAGGACGATCAGCAACTCACCCCCAGACTCAATTCTTCATGTCACAGACCAGTATTATGCACCTCTAATCCGATTCAAGCCTTTAAGATCCGTCGTTACATGCCACGACCTTATACTATTCAGGTTCTCCGATATCTCACCCAGGCAGCGCGAACGTTGGTTCAGAAGGGTAGCTTACGCGAAAAAAGCAAATGCTGTTATGGCGGTTTCAGAGTGCACAGCAAAGGATCTCCAGCTATTCGGCGGCGTACCCAGTGATAAGATCATCGTAAACCACAATGGCAGGGACCCCTTCTTTAGGATACTTACGGATGGTCACAACTATGGGCCTGCTGCTTCTGCCGTTCGAAAGATGCGCACTGATCGGATACTGCTGCTTTCTCTGGGACATAATGTAATTCAAAAGAACCTCGCACGACTTTTATCCTCAGTTGACAGGCTGAGAGCCGTCGGGTTACCAGTAACTGTCATAAAGGCTGGAGCAGCACTTGACAAAGACTATCAAAGGATTGCAATCGGCAAAGAACCAGACCAGGATCTTATCATTAATCTGGGATATGTATCCAAACAGGATGTACTGGAGCTTTATAACTCCTGCCATATGCTTGTCTTCCCATCACTTTACGAAGGCTTTGGATTGCCGGTCATCGAAGCGCAAGCATGCGGACTCCCATGCATTACTTCCAAAATATCATCATTGCCAGAAGTGGGGGGCAATGCAGCTCTGTATTGCGATCCAGAATCAGCAGATGATATTGCAGACAAAATATCAATTCTTGCCAAAGACCAGTCACTGCAGGCAGAATTACGCAACAAGGGCATGACTAACATCATGCGATTTAGCTGGGACCGGCACGTAGAATCACTTGTTAACGTCTACAGTAAGTTGGCAACAAAATGAAGACAACCGGAATATCAGTCATAAACAAAGCCTATTATGACAGGCTCTATGCGCATTCCAGCCCTTTAGCATTTAAGCTGCACAGGTTCTGTTCTTTCGACCAGAAGCTCAAAGCAAGGCCGAATCTGAGAGTTCTCTGCCAGTATTTCGACAAGATTTCAACACCGGGGAGAGATGCCAGTTTACTGGACTACGGATTCGGGTGGGGATCGTTGCTGAGCATGATACCCGGCAATATATCCTTATACGGCTACGAGTTATCACAGGAAGCGACCAGGATCGTCGGAAAGACGTTCGGCAGAAAGTCTTTCAAAATCGTAAATATTAATAACGGCAGGATAGAGCCGGGCGGATTCGATTTCGCGGTGTGTTCACATGTGATGGAACACTGCGAAGACGATCTGATGGTAATTGCCATGCTCGTAGAGTCGCTCAAACCCGGCGGAATACTGCTGATAAATGTGCCCATCAACGAATTCGTTACAGACCCGCATCATTGCAGGAAATACAGCCCTGAAGACCTTCAAAGGAAAGCTGAAGCCGCAGGGCTGTCCACACTTTCACTTATCCAGACAGGCAGATGCGACAGGATCCTTTATTCCGACAACAGGGATTATCCTGCAAAGACCCTGATCAGGGCCATAAGGTTTGTAATGGCCGTCATGCCCTACTGGTTTACAACCCTTATAGAGGACATGTTCATCAAGTCAGAGACATGTTATCAGTGCATATATACCGGAAGAAAAGCTGAATCAGTGAGCCGCTGAATTATCTGCACCGATCGAACATATCGCCAAGATAACCGCGGACAAAAGAAACAAGTTTTCGCCCTGACCTGCGGAAGCCGATATCCTTGAGCCGCCTCCACTCAGCCGCCGAGTATATCCTCCGGAGTTTAGAGGTATTGTTCTTACGCTGGACAATCTTCGCGATTTCAGCATACATAGCCCTGAAGTCATCCCGCGGTATGTTAGGGCAGAAATGGTTTGCCGGACTCTGGTGGTTGTAAAGCGCAACGTCATATTCCGGTCCGACAGAGCCCTGCTGGCGGCATACCTCAAACAGATCCGTCCCGGGGTAAGGAGTGAAAACACTGTATATCAGGCCGTCGCTCTGTATGCTTTCAATGGCTTTCCTTGTGTTGGCAAGGGTCTCCACCGTCTCATCAGGGAAACCGACCATGAAGAAAGAATGGCATTCCATCCCGAACGACCTGATGAGATCATTAGCGGCAACAGCCTCAGCGATGGTTATGTTCTTCCCTATCTTCTTCAACATACCGTCATCCCCTGATTCTATCCCTATCTGTATCTGATAGCAGCCCGCGTCTTTCATCACCGCAAGAATATCACTGTTGACCATCTTTGCGTGAAGCTCGCAATTCCATGTAAGACCAGGACAGCGTTTCTTCAACTCAGCGCACAGTAACTTGATGTAATCTTTAGAAACTCCGAAAGTGTCGTCATCGAAGCGTATGATATTCAGGCCCATCTCCCTGAGCGACTGGACTTCACGCGCCACGTTCTCGGGACTGCGGAACCTGACACTCCGGCTCCAGATATATCTTGATCCGCAGAACGAACAGGCATAAGGACAGCCTCGTATAGCGAACACTCCCTTAAAAGCCGCGGCAGGATATTTGTCATAGTCTTTAAGCACATACTTTGCGTATTGGTGCGGATAAGGCAGAGAATCAAGGTCTTCTATCAATCCGCGAGGCGGGTTTGTTACAACTGCGCCGGACTTTCTGAAAGATATCCCTGCAACACCGTCAAGGCCGAAGCCTGAAGATATCCGTTCAAGAAGTTCGACCAGTGTTTTTTCACCTTCTCCGACTGCGCCGACATCGATGTCAGGGCATTTCAGGACATCAGGCCCAACCATTGAAGGATGCGGCCCGCCGACTACAACAATCGAAACGGGACAGCATTCCTTTACTATACGCGCCACTATCCTTACAGCGGCGAAGTTCTGGGATTTCGCTGTGATACCGACGACATCAGGACTGTATTCCTTTATCACAGTGCGGACGTCCTGCCATACTTTCGAATCCTGACTCTTCAGATTATTCAGGTAGTTCTCGTAACCCTGTCCTGCAACATAGCTCAACTGGACCATCTCCGCATCTGGGACAAAGTCAGAATTGTAGACCATCACGTCCCAATCCGTGTCCCTTTTGACCGTTGCGGCAAGGTAACCCAACGACAGCGGATACATCTCAAGGGCATAGCTTTCCTTATATAGCCTGTAAAACGGCGGCTCAATCAATATAATCTTTTTCCTGCTCATATAATCACTCAGAATCTTTCATCATACTGGGAGGCGCCATGCCGCTGCGCTATAATTATGATGCCCATGTTATCCCCATGAATAGTATGACAAACATGAAGATTATTAAAACGCTCTTGATTCAACATTGCAAACAACTTGTTCAGCGAGTATTTGCCTATAAGCATCGGGGGATTGGCGATCTTGCCTTTTAAAGTCCTGTATATACGCCCGAGCAACCCAACCCGAACGATCACATTCAAGAGCAAATTACGTATAGATGGCCATAACCATTTTGCAGAAATACGTTCGCTGGCATATGTCACATGCAGAACCGCAATCCCCTGCCGACTGACCCGATCAAGCAGTTGTCTAATTATTGCATAGCCTCTATTTACCGGAATGTGCTGCAATACTATATAACTGTGGACCAAATCGTATTTTCCTTCAGCGGGAAGGTCGTCAAGTGCCCGCACCAATTGCCCGCACTTTAGACCGCGAGAAGACAAGTTGCCTTCTGCTATCCTCAGCATATCCTCTGAAATATCAACACCGCTTACCGACAACCCCGTCTCAGCAAAAGGAACAAGCAGTCTTCCAACGCCACACCCAAAATCGAGCAGTGTCGAAGGCTTGAATTCAGGGTTTACCGACTTAACAACCGATAAGATATTCCGCACATATTCCTGGCCGGTAAAAAAGAAACGGTCCAACAGCTCTCCATCTGATGCGATGTCCCCTTTGAATTCGTCCCATGTCACAACAGACCAGTATGGGCAGTTCTTGCCGTAATACTGCCAGTGTTTATCAGTATTCATATTACATCACCCTGTATCCCAGCGCCCAAATGCAAATACACTATCTGTAACGCCGTGCTTCTTGACTTATTTTCTCGAATCGGTTTCCTCACCACGCTGACTTAACAACACCCACACTTTAGCGGCTATAAAAGCATTTCCGCCGGAAGTCATATGACCAGCATAAAGTAGCCTATATGCCGGAGGATCATTTTTCCTGATAAGTTCAAGCGGGTCGTATGTGTCACAAAATGTTATTCTGGGATCAAGCCGACATCTGATCAGATTACGCAAACGTTCTGCATCAGTAGGCTTATCGATCCATCTGTACTGTGCCAGAATAATCAACCTGACCACATTAGCATTGTCCTTGACGAAGCTATTAAGCGAGTTGATTATCGCAGATGCTATTTGGTCTCCCTTATCGTGCGCCTTCTTGTCTTCCATTGAACCCACCTTCCAATAAGACGGGAAAGCACGCTCCATGCACTCATTGAAGATATAACTATAACCTCCTGTTTTCTTAAGAAAGGACGGTACTGGCTCAATACGTCTAATGTGGTCTACATGCACCACAAGGCTGTTGTCTTCTATAGTGAAATATGGTTTAGGGACAGATGTTCTGACCGAAAGCTCGCACCTGTCAATGTCTTCGGGAATCAACTGCATGATTATCACTGAAGGCCTGTGCCGACGATTCAGCTCCAACATTCGCAAATATGTCTGGTCAAATCCATATCCGAAGACTCCACCGTTAATCACTGTTTTTCCGGCCAACCGCTCCAGCTGAGCTGGCCAGGTCTCGCCGTCCGACACCTGATCACCGAAAGTAAACGAGTCTCCTACTGCGAGAATGGGTTCAGACATATTCATCCCGCTTGATTGAGTGGCTATCCTTAAACCATTTGTATCGATTGTTACGTTCTTTCCCCAATAGTTGTTCTTACCACTGTACCCAGGTTTGGGAATCCACCCAAATTCAGGATGGAATTCGACTGGGTAGGTCGACTTGAGCAGGGCCTGATCCTCCAGCCAGAAGTTCCTGAAACCCCATTTGCCCTTTACCGTCCTTGCAGACAACTCCAGAATCAAGAATGTGATGACAACAGAAAGCAATGGAAGTAAACATTTAAACATCCTGACTCTAGTGGGTAATTCGCTCATAAGGCAATATCAATCCAGTTATTATGCATGTTCCCCAAATAGCTTGTCATGACCCGTCACGAGGCTAACTTCATCCAGCCAGCAAGCAGTCAGATCAACACCAACGCTCAAAGAAAATGGCGCCGAACCGAGCATATCGAAGGTCTTCTTTATCGGAACCGGATAGTGGCCTGTCATATTCTCAAATCGGCTTGTTGAAACAGGCGGCACGATACCAACTGCCTTAAGGACATCACCGCATCCGGCAAGAAATGCCACAAGCAGTCTCGGAACGACTCTGGCATGCCGGCCTGTCAGCCTCATTGAGAAAGCATCGGCAATGCTGAATATGTCGACAGGCATATCACCCAGATAGAAGACCTTGCCTCCGACCAGATCAGCGCTCTGCTCAAGGATCCTCATAGCCTGCCAAATCACATTTCCGACATAACCATAGGACCTTATCACAGGCTCTCTTCCGGGGTGCATGTAATAACGTTTCTTTATCATCCTCCAGAACTCCCTTCGGTACCGGAAATGCCATGGGCCCCAGATATTGGTCGGGCGGACTATAGTCCAGACAGGCCCATCAGCAAGCTCGTTCCTTATTGCCTGTTCCATGAGGACCTTGCTCTGACCGTAAACAGTGTGAGGATCGAAGTCGACATCACTCTCAGGAACATGCCCTGGCCTGCATACATACTGCGAAGAGAACATCACAATCCTCTCGACAGTACCGCAGTTCCTGGCATTCCACATGACATTTGAAGAGCCCGCAGTGTTAACGCTGTATTCGTCAACCGATACGGTCTCATCACAATCAGTCCTTGCGGCCAGGTGGAGAATATGGGTAGGACGGTATTCCAGAAAAACATTCTTCACCGCCTCACGGTCCATGATATCGCATTTTCTCCACCGATCCAGGTGTCTGCCGCTCAAAGGGCTCTGTATGTCGACATTGAGAAAGTCCGCACCGGAATCAGCCAAATAATCACAAAGATTTGTCCCGATGAAACCTGACCCTCCGGTAATAATAATACGCCTGTTGCTCATCATCGTTGCTGATAAACCTCGCACATTTTCCTGTAATAAGGCTCGAATTCAAAGTTAGCCATATATCTATTGCGCCCTGCAGCGCCCATAGAAACCTGTAACTGTTTATCGGCCAGCAACCGGCAAATTGCCGCAGCCATCGATTCGGGATCATTAGGAGGGACCAGCACGCCTGTGACACCGTCTTCGATCTGTTCAGAAGTCCCGCCGCAGGAAGTTCCCACTATGCATCTGGATAACGCCATAGACTCTATTACGAAATTCGAGAATGGCTCCGGCTGACCGGAAGACATGACCGGCACATCTAAAGCGGAAATTGCCGACTTAACATCTTTTACATCACCTGTATATATGACCTTATTTCTTATGCCAAGCTTCTCAGCGAGACCCAGAACGTCAGTCAGATGTGATTCATTTCCAGGAAACGGGCTTCCAATGAGCAGGAATACCGCTTCAGGATACTTCTCGGCCACAAGCGCCGCCGCCTTGATGAATGTCTCCTGACCTTTTCTCTTTATCTTTATCCTGCCGACAACCCCTACACTGGGCCGGCCTTCGAAGCCATGCTGTTTCCTGAAGACATTTATCGATTCGGACGTGACGCCGTCAAACTCATCCGCAGGTATACCGTCATTAATAACACATACCTTCCCGTCAGGCTTGAACTGCCCTGCTACATATTGAGAGACGCAGATTATCCGGCGGAAAGACATCACAAAGACCGCGCGCAATACCCGCCAAAGACCGCCGAACTCGCCAAACGATTCCCTCACATGCAGCGTGTGTCTGCATCCGTACAGCCATGCAGCGGGCAGACTTGCGGGAAGGACGGTTGCGGTATTTACGTGGATAAGATCGGGTCGAATATTCGACACCATGCGGCATAATCTGCTGGCGAAAACCAACGACCGCAACAAAAGCCGAAATGGCGAAAGGATATTCCTGAACATGTCCCTTGTGAGCAGAGGCATTGACTTTTCAATCAATACATTTACCCCGCCAGACTCCAAAGCCGCATTTAACGGCCCGTCATATGGCAGGACAACATGCACCTTATCTGAGTCCTTAACCATCCTGGTGGCCAGCCTCAGCAGGCATCTGCTGGCACCATAAAGATCACTGCCGGTATGGATAAACAGAACCCTCATGAATTCCTGACTCCTTTTGATATATGGATGTCACGCAATAGCAAGTTGAGTATTTCTTATTAATATGACATGGTCAACAACAATTACCCGACAACCGTTTAAATTAGATGGACTCACGTGCATAATTCGTCAAAACCACCATACATGACCCGCAGAACCTTAATAGCAATGTTCAAAACACTTTGACTAATGACTCAACTAGCATATTTTTTAATTCCAAATGCTCCGGGCTAAGGGTACTATCGTTATGTTTTGCACAGAAAAGACAAACAGCATTTGGCAGATCAGGACATGACCAGCAATAAATTAAATGTCATTGGAATACTTGTAGACAGGACGGACATGGGCCGGGCCTGCGAGGCAATCTGCGACAGTGCAGCTTCAGGCGGGAAAGGCATCGTATGCGTCACTGGAGCGCATGGAGTCATCGAGGCTCAGTCGAATTCCGAACTCAGGGACATTCTCAACACTGCTATGCTTAATGTACCCGACGGTATGCCCCTTGTATGGTCTGGCAAACTGCGGGGGTTTAAAGACATCGGCAGAGTCTACGGCCCGGAGCTCATGGACAACATCTGCCGCATGACGGTCGCAATGGATATCAAACACTTCTTCTACGGCGGCAAACCCGGCATCGCCGAAGAGCTCAAGTCTGCTTTTGAGACGAAATATCCCGGGATTAAGATCACAGGCACATTTACCCCGCCATTCAGGCCGCTGAATGATGAAGAGATGAAGAAGCTGACCGATACACTCGACCGGACCAAGCCGGATATCATATGGGTCGGGCTCAGCACGCCGAAACAGGAGTTTTTCATGAAAAGCCTCCTGCCCCGCATCAGCCGCGGAGTCCTTCTCGGGGTTGGGGCGGCATTCGATATCCACACCGGACACATCAATGATGCCCCGCAATGGATGAAGAATGCCGGACTGCAATGGTTCCACAGGCTCTGCCAGGAACCAAGCAGGCTTGCTGGCAGATACCTGAAGATTGTACCGACGTTCGCATGGCTTTCGTTCCTGCAACTGACTGGTCTGCGAAGATTTCCAACAGATTTCAGCGCCGAAACCAGGGACATCCGGACATTGTGCGGACAACTGACGCCACTATGGCTCCTTCTGCTAGCCGCCACTATTGCCCTCTCCTTTTCCGTGAATGTAAAAGTCATAGACGCTGTCACCATAAACACGGTTCTTCCGTCACATTTTGAAGGTTGGACCGATTCGGATGTCTATTACTGTCACAATAAGGACTGTATGCGCCCTCTTATCTCCGGAAGCAAGAATGTCACAGTCTGCCCTGAATGCGGAGCAGCATTGGCCAAGAACTGGTCCTTAGCCGAAAAGAATATTCTCCCGCAGGATACTGTACTCTCCAAAAAAGCGTACACTGATGCATTAGGCCATTTATGTATGGTTACCATCGTCACAAGCGGAAAGGAGCATACCAGCATTCACAGGCCCCAGATGTGCCTGGTCGCCCAGGGAAACGAGATTACAAAAGAACAGAAAACAAAAATAGAGCTTGGAAACAATCGAACGCTTGAGCTGTCAATCCTGAACATCAGAAGGCTACTAATGCATCATAGTTCCGCACAACAGGGATTCTATGCTTACTGGTTCGTGGGCGACAACATCGAGACGGCATCGCACATCAAGAGAATGTGGCACTCTGCAACTAGTAGGATCTTCAGAGGTCATGCAATTCGCTGGTCCTACATCTCTATATCAGGAATTAATAGTGACGCCGGAGAGACATCGTTTCCAACTTACGCACAAGAATTGACACGGGAAATATACCGCTCACTGCACAGCAACAAATGAACACAGAAAAAAACACCATAACCACGGCCGTCAGAGCAGGCATGCTTATAGTTACCGCCGTCTGGATACTGGCACTGTATCATTTTCTGGGTAACACCACTGATGTCGAGCATTTCGGTCGATCTGTATTCAAATGGATGACCGCCCGCTGGGCTGACGCTAATTTTGCAGCCGGAGGATATTCGCTTGGCTGGCTCATGCCATTTGTAAGCATCTATGATCTTTGGAGAAAACGTAAAGATCTGGCAGTGGCAGAAAAAGAAACGTGTTACAAGGCTTTATGGCTTATCACCATTGCCCTTTTCTTGCATTGGGCTGCGGCACGGGCACAACAGCCAAGACTGTCGCTCTTCTCATTCCTGCTGCTCACATGGAGCTCGGTGCTTTACCTTTACGGCAGAAACTTAGCCCGACTGATACTATTCCCGATAGCGTACCTGACCTTTTGCATTCCATTTAACTTCCTTGACTCACTCACTTTCCCGCTCCGAATGATATCCACCGTGATTTCAACGGCACTCCTTAACGGTATCGGTATCGAAGTTGAACGTACCGGCTCCGCAATCATTGCCACTTCGGGCAAATTCCAGCTTGATGTGGCAGATCCCTGCAGTGGCATTAAATCGATGCTGACCATGGCCGCCCTGGCAATGGCATACGGCTATTTCTTCACCGTCAGCAATACAAAACGGTTTATCATCTTCATCAGCTCAATTCCTATAGCAATGGCCAGCAACATAATCAGAATCATATCGCTCGGCATTCTGGCACAACTGACATCGCAGGAAACAGCAATGGGATTCTATCACGTATTCTCAGGATATCTGGTGTTCATAACCGGCTTGTTATTGCTGATTCTGGTCGGCGAGCTCTTGGAACGTGCATGCACAACCCATCAACGCAAAGACAACAATCCATCGCCTTAACCTTGCTATTGAATTACTCCTGTCAGGCTGGTATTACTATTGTATGTATTTAGACCGACGCATTTTCCTGGTTATTGATCGGGAGCGGAATAGTGTCGCTATTAGCATATTGCATGTGCCGAACACTGAAAGCTTCGGATGTGTCAGTCAAAGAGAAAGTAAAGGAATGATATGAGAGCCACATACTTGATTGCTTGTATTTCACTACTAATTACAGCTTCTGAATATACGAAGTGTTTTGCCCAAAGCGAGGGTAAAAATACTAAGAACAATAACAGTGCAAAAACTGATCAGACTTCCAATTCAGCGAGCCCAAAAGAGATCGCCCCCGATCAACATTCATCTAATCAAGCCGAATACACCGCCGCGGCAATCGAACGAGCACCAAAGCAGACCAAATCAACGAAATCAACTTTAGGGAAATGTAAGGTTATAAGAACAGGCAACACCGATGATATAGGAGAAGAACCCGAAGTGCCCACAACTTACAGAGCTAAGAAATCAAACGATAACGGCACACCGCCTCCCTCAAACATAACAACACCTGATAGTGTTGCCAAACCCAATGTCGTCGACACAGAGACTCCGGCCGACACAGAACCCCAGTCAGCAAATGTGGTCGGAAAACTCTCCACAACAAAAGACGAGCAAGGGACCCTCACTTCCATGTCAATAAAATCGGAAGCGGGAACCACTTACATAGTATTCTTAAACGGCAAATCCAAAGAAATGCAGGAGCTCAACGATACCAACGTGGAAATTAACGGCCAGGAACGGACAAAGAACGGCAAGAAAATGCTATACGTTGAATCATGGACAAAAATAGAGCGGGATGTTAAATCAACAATGTGAGCACTTATTTACACGTCTCTATCATACGGATCATTAAGTCAGTAGTGTTTGCAGCTTTACTGCTAGCCCCTCTGCTAGGCCATTCCACCGATTCCACGGCCAGCACCCGCGAAATTGATGTTTATAAGTCATACAAGATCATCAGCTCTGATCCAAACCTCATCGTGAGCGCAGTCAAAGACCTCATCGGCAAAGACCGGAAGGTCTTTTTTGATAAACTGAGCAGTCAGCTTATGGTCATAGCAAGAACCAACGAACACCAGATGGTCGAGATGCTTCTCAAGGATATCAATACTATCCCCATGAACGTCCAGATAGACGTCAACTTCATAGAGGGAGCAGAAGAAGAGAGCACAGGGCTAGAGGTGGGTGGCAAAGTTGAGGTCATAAAGCACCCGAATAGGACATCAACCGACATCATTATTGAACCACAAGCACATAGGCAAATGGTAACCTCCTCCTCCAATTCCAAGCAGACACTCCTGGTCCAAAGCGGACGAGAGGCACATCTTCTTATAGGACAGGAAGTCCCATATATCGAAAAGATAATCGAGTTCGGGAGGAATTGGGGCTACATTCAAAATAATATACAGATCCGCAATGTCGGGGCATTTCTCAATGTCCGGCCACAGGTAATCGGCAATGGTCCTTATATAAACATCCAGATAACACCCGAAATAAGTAGTTTGGTCGACATAAAGGCATATCGGGTAAAGTACATCAGGGCCGCAACCGAGATAACTGTCTTTAACGGCCAGACGATAACCATAGGTGGCCTTCAAAAGGATTCCAATTTCTACGACTCATTCCTTGTCGGCTATAACCGGCACGGCATGAAGACAATGCTGGACATATCACTCACGGTCAGAATCATTCAGCCGGCAAAGCCATCGAAATAAATAACGGCGGCAGCATATTGACTCTTTCGCAGCGCCTCGGGCGCATCTGTGATTAGGTGCAATCCCATAAGAGCGGCTCACCGTGGACGGTTCGCCCTACCCTTTCGGACTTAAGGCAGTTAGAGCCTCTACTAATTATGTTTCGCATTGTCATTACCACGCGGCATGATGTATAAATCCTACTGCAAGGAGAAGTTATGAGGGATATACGAAAAAATCTAGAAAAAGCAGTACGCACAGGAAAACCGGTCTCAGAAAAGACCGCTATGACCATTCTCAAGTACCCCAAAGACGACCTGCACGAGCTTTTCTATTACGCCAGTGAGGTAAAAAATCGCTGGTATGGGAAAAAACTCAATCTTTGCTCTATAATGAATGCCAGAAGCGGCGCTTGCTCTGAAGACTGCGCCTTCTGCGCGCAATCAGCAAAACACAAGACGCATACCGAGATATACGGCCTCAAATCCAGCAAGGAAATGATCAAAGCGTATGATGAGGCCGCGAAGTACTCCATTTCCAACTTCGGCATCGTCACAAGCGGCGAAACGCTTTCACCAGAAGGAGTCAAGGTTGTATGCAATGCGGTAAAGACTCATAAGCTTAAGAACCTGACCTGGTGCGCATCACTCGGCACCTTAAATGAGACCGGCCTGCGTCTCTTGAAATCAGCCGGAGTCAAACGCTTTCACCACAATTTGGAAACGGCAAAAAGCTTTTTTCCGAATATCTGCTCAACTCACACTTACGCCGAAAGATTCCGGACACTGGTCGCTGTAAAGAAAGCCGGACTTGAGCTATGCTGCGGCGGAATACTGGGACTCGGCGAATCGCTTGAGCAAAGGGTGGAATTTGCACTGAGCTTGAGCAGAATAAAAGTCGATGCCATCCCGATGAATTTCCTTGTTCCGGTAAAAGGTACGCGCCTGGGAAATATGGCACCGATGAAGCCGCTGGATATACTGCGAAGTATAGCGATGTTCAGGATGACAAATCCAAAGGCAGAGATCAAGGTGTGCGCCGGCAGACTGCATCTGCGTGACCTGCAATCCATGATATTCCTGGCCGGTGCATCCGGAATGATGGTGGGCCCCCTGCTTACCGTTGCTGGACGCGACCCGAAAACGGACACGCAAATGCTTCAGGACCTGGAGCTTATCTGAAATCTGTGATTTTCAATTTGTGATCTATCTTTATGAGAGCTGAAGAATGGATACAGGACGAGCTTGACGCACTGGCGGACAAGTCGCTTTACCGAAAACTGACCACATACAGCTCGGCAGGCGGCCGCATAAACATCAACGGCGAAACTTATCTCAACCTCTCCTCCAATGACTACCTCGGCCTATCGACCAATCCCGAAGTGCTTGCAAGTGCTGAATCTGAACTCAGGAACCGCGGCTCCGCCGCAGGGGCATCCCGCCTGGTTACCGGCTCTTTAGAGTGTCATGATGAGCTTGAAAAGCTTATTGCAGAGTACAAAGGCTACCCTGCTGCTCTGGTTCTTGGAAGCGGCTACCTTGTCAATACCGGTGTAATTCCGGCACTGGCTGACAAAAAAGACGTTGTGTTGGCCGACAAACTTATTCATGCCAGTATAATTGATGGAATCGCTCAGAGCGGAGCCCTGCTAGAACGATTCAACCATAATGATGTCAATGACTTGAAAAGGCGCCTTTCAAAGATAAGGAGCGCGAGGCATATCATAATCATTACGGAATCGGTCTTCAGCATGGATGGCGACATTGGCCCACTTAAGGAAATTTGTGAAGCGGCGAATGATTTCAATGCCTTGGTGTTTGTAGATGAGGCCCACTCGACTGGAGTCTTTGGAACCAATGGCAGCGGCATCGTCGCTGAACTGGGGCTTCAAAGTCAGGTAAACATCTCTATGGGCACCATGAGCAAGTCATTTGGTAGTTATGGCGGTTTCATTGCTTGCTCCACAGAAATGCGTGAATACATCATCAACACCGCAAGAACCTTCATTTTCTCTACGGCCCTGCCCCCAGCTGTCATAGGCGCATCCATCGGAGCAATCAAATATCTCATGAAGAATCCAGGCCTGGGCTCCGGCTTGCTGGCAAAGGCGGAAAGATTCCGTGAGAAGATAAAGGACGCGGATTTTGACACCTGCGGATCATTAAGCCAGATCGTCCCTGTTATCATCGGAGACAATGATAAGGCGTTGGCAATCGCAAAAGCCTTGAAAGAAAAGCATATCATAGCTGTCGCGATAAGACCGCCTACCGTGCCCATGGGAACAGCACGTATACGGTTCTCCGTACACAATGACCTGACCGATGACGAGCTCGACCATGTCGCCACAACATTCATCAAGATTTGCAAAAGAATTTTAACAAGGAACTAAACGGATAATCAACAATGCAAGACAATACAAAAATCATAACAGTGTCTGGATGGGCATTCCCTGCTGACGCCCTCATTAGATTAACAAGCCCCATAGCCGATTATGCTCCGCCTGAGCTTGATATATTAGCTGACCGGATAACATCTGCACCATCACCCGTTGTGCTTATCGGATGGTCTATGGGCGCAATGACATGCCTGGAAACCGCAATCAAGTTGAAAGAAAAGATCGCATCTCTGATCCTTATCAGCGGGACTGGTCGTTTTTGCTACGGACCCGACTATGCCCACGGTACACTAAGAGAAGGACTTGATACCATGATAGACGGCATCTACAAAAAACCACGATGGACTCTTGAGGCTTTTTACAAAAAGTCATTCATGCCGAAAGGTTATAGCCCGCCGATTCTCAACCACCTTCTTAAAGGGGCTTTTGCTGCTAGTCAGGAGAAACTTGCGGACGGGCTGAAATATATGCGCGAATTCGATGTTCGGAGCACCCTTGCATCCCTGAATATGCCGGTCTTGTTGATACACGGCAATAAAGATCGCATTGTGCCAGCCGGAGCCTCTGAATATCTGTCCCGAAACATTCCGAACAGCCGACTACAGCTCATAGAAGATGCAGGCCACGCAATACCGCTGACGCATGCCGAAAATATAAGCGATGCCATCTCTAGCTTTCTTACACATAAAACTTAATAAGGTCCATGAGAAACAGGAGCTACCATTTGAAAGATAAAGCCTCTTATTGTCATGTCGAATATCATGATTCTATAGGCTATATGACCAGACATGAATAAATGCGAAAACATACGTCAGCGCTTCTCTGCTGCCGCAACAACATATAGCCAAGAAGCGGTCATACAGGAAAAGGTTTCCCAACAGCTCATTAAGCTCATGGAGGACTCCGGTAAGCAACCGCTAGAAATACTTGAACTCGGTTGCGGAACAGGTCTTCTCACCAGAAAACTGTCAAAGCTTTACCCGAAAGCGCACATTACCGCGGTGGATATTTCCGAGAAAATGATAATGCAGGCACAACAAGAATGCGCATCCTGCAAAAGAATCAAATGGATAATTGCAGATGCAGTCGAATACACCTGCGCCTCGCGCTTCGATATAATAGCCAGTAGTTCTGCACTGCACTGGATGCAGCCTATTAGAAAGACCTTCTCCAAGTCATTCAATCATTTGAAAAAGAACGGTGCCGTATATTTCGGCATGATGACAAAAGAGACACTGAAAGAACTACACTCAGCCAGGAAAGCCGTCATACCCGGCAAGCTCCCGAAAAAATCACTCCCATCTGCCCGTTCTGTCATAAAAGCCATTGAATCCTGCGGTTTCTCTAAAATCGAAACGATGACGGATACAGAAACCTTACTCTATAAGGACATGCGTTCACTTTTGAATTCACTTCACAACCTGGGCGTCACCGGCGGAAGCATATCCGGCAATGGCACCTTGCTGACTCCGCTCGAAATAAAAGCCCTAATGCAGTACATGGATAGTCAATACGGTAGATACAATATCCCGGCCACATACGAAATACTTTATCTGACCGCTATTAAGTGAGAGCATTTATCGCCATAGTAGTCCGTATTCAGATTCTCGTAGGGGCGTTGCTAGTCGACGCCCGTGCTCCTTAAACGGCTTAGCGGCATTGCTGATCAGCGCCCGTAGGAACAACACTCAGAGCTTTTTCTCCCGTAGGCGCATTGTTTATCGACGCCTGTCTTTCTTCCGTTGCGGGCGGCGACTAGCACCGCCCCTACATTCCGCATAAGAATCATGCAGAATTATCCATAGCTTGTTCAGTCTCAATATTTTTGTATATTTTGCTCCCTTTCGCAGCTATATTTCAAATTTATTGTAAACCATATGAATAATAATCAGGGCATCTTTATCACAGGCACAGACACCGGAGTTGGCAAAACATATGTAACGGCCATGATAGTCGCATCCTTACGTGCATCAGGTGTAGATGCAATAGCCTTCAAACCCGTCCAGACCGGATGTAAAGTAAAGTGCGGTGCGCTGGTTCCAGCCGACATCAATCACTGCAACAGTAATTGCGGCATCGATGACAGCAACATTGACATTCAATCGCCATATAGATTCCGGGACGCTTGCTCCCCTCACCTGGCCGCAATCAGAGCTGGGACAAGAATCAATCCCAAAAAAATAATACGATGTTTCAATGGCCTTCAGAAGAATCATGAAGTCGTGGTTGTTGAAGGCGCAGGCGGGGTACATGTACCAGTCTGCGGATCATTTTGCATGATAGATCTGATCAAAGCGCTGGACTTGCCGGCTATTGTTGTCGCAAGAGCGGGCCTAGGCACTATCAACCACACCCTTCTAACAGTCGAAGCATTGCGCCGTAGAAAGATCCATATCAGCTGTATAATTTTAAACCAGCCAGAATCAATTAAAGAGAAATACATCATCACTAGTAATATTGAAACAATCGAAGAACTCACCGGGCTTACGGTAATAAGCGTTTCGCACATACCGCATGAATAAGACTCCAACACTTCGCAAAAAAGACCTGGCCGCCATCTGGCACCCATACACCCGAAAAACGGCCATCGAGTCGGAACAGTTTCCCGTCATTGATAGGGCAAAGGGTATTCACCTCTTCGATACTGACGGCAAGAAATGGGTAGATGCGATATCGTCCTGGTGGTGCTGCAATCTTGGACACAGCAATAGACAAATAACCAATGCCATCAAGAAACAGATAAGTAAACTTCAGCACAGCATACTGGGCAACATGTCCCATACACCTGCAATAGAGCTTGCGTGGATGATCACAAGGTTATTCCCTGACAAACAAAGCAAGGTTCTGTTTTGCAGTGACGGCTCGTCATCAGTAGATGCTGCGTTGAAGATTGCCGTACAGTATTGGAGCAATGTTGGGAAAACCCAAAAAAACAGGTTCATATCCTTCAGTGAAGCGTATCATGGCGACACGGTAGGCGCCATATCAGCAGGCTTTCTTCCGGTTTTCCATAAACACTATAAGGACCTCTGCTTCAAGGTCAGACGCGTTGAATCACCCTGTTGCGGAAAGTGCAGTTTCGGTCTGCAGCCAGACACCTGTAGACTTCAATGCTTTACCGTTATGCGCAATGCCATAAAAGCACATGCGAGCACCACTGCCGCCGTCATAATTGAACCGCTCTGTCAGGCCGCTGGCGGAATGCGAATGTATTCGCCCAGATACCTGAAGAGCCTTGCCCAAGAGTGCCGCAGAAACAAGGTATTGCTGATCGTCGATGAGATTGCCATGGGAATGTTCAGAACCGGCAAAATGTTTGCTTTTGATCATGCAGGTATAGCCCCGGACATTACCTGTATCGGCAAAGGGTTATCTGGCGGGTATCTGCCGATAAGTGCCGTTATCGCGAAAAACAGCATCTTTCGCACATTTACAGACAGCCCGGTTGATAAAACCTTCTACCATGGACATACGTTCGGAGGTAATCCGATTGCATGCGCCGCTGCAATCGAAGCCCTGAAGATATACAGCAAAACGTCATTCGCAAAAGCAGTCGGACAAAAGGCAAAGATCATGCGAGATGCTTTCTCCCGACTTCTGCCAAATCCAGCAATTGCTGACTTGCGAACGCTCGGCCTGATAGCAGCAGTTGAATTCAAGGGAAAATTAGGCCTTATCATATCTCAAGAAATCAGGCGCCGAATGCTTGATGGAGGCGTTCTGATACGCCCGCTCGGTAATGTCGTTTACTTAATGCCACCTCTTGTAATATCCTGCACAGAACTCAAAAGATTGTGCAGTGTATTTGTCAATGCAATCAATATTTCTCTAAACAAAGGAGTAAAACGTGTCAGAAAACAACACCAGTAGCGGTTTCGCAAAAGGATGCCTGGCAACTAGCCTTATAGTAATGTCTATCATGCTCGGAATAAGCTTTCTGCTTAATCTCGGGCTTATCACTGCATTTGTGGCGAAAGAAGGCATAGCCAGCTCGATATCGAGCGATAAGGCGGAAGATGAATTTCCGCAATTCACAGAAAAGTGGTCGTACGGCAGCGGCGATGTGAAAGTCGTCAGAATTCCTATATCCGGAATCATAAGCCGCGACAAAACTGACGGCTTATTTAGTGAACAAATGGATATGACCGAAACCACTTTGCGACAGATAAAGGCGGCTCAGAATGATGAGGATATTGCCGGAATACTCCTCGAAGTGGATTCGCCAGGAGGAACTGTAACTTCATCCGATGAAATATACATGGCGCTCAAGAAGTTCAAAGAAAGCCGGGAGGACAGAACGATTGTCACTTTTGTCAGAGATATGGCCGCTTCAGGCGGCTTCTATGTTGCAATGGCCAGCGACAAGATAATAGCCGAACCCACTTCCATAATAGGGTCCATCGGCGTAATCATGCAGACAATCAATCTCACCGGACTAAGCAGGAAGATTGGAGTTGAAGATGTAACCATCAAATCAGGCGACAACAAAGATATTCTAAATCCATTCAGACCGGTAAACACCCAGCACATTGAAATACTTCAGGCGCTGATTGATGATTCATACAAGAAATTCTTCAATATCGTGAAAGAAGGCCGGAGACTCGACGAGACAAAACTAAAAGCAATTGCCGACGGAAGCGTATTCCATAGTGACGCGGCTCTGACAAATGGACTTATAGATCAGATAGGATATCTGGACGATGCGCTGGCCCTTATTAAAGACCTCTTGGGTGCGCCCGAGGTAAAGATCATCAAGTACAACACACGCGAATACTTTTTCGATTGGCTGACAGAAGCAAAAAATCCCATGCCCGATATTAAATCCATATATCGACCTGATGCACCAAGGCTGATGTATATATGGAGACCGTGAGGCAGAACAGAAAGAAGTTAAAGGTAAAAAGTGGAAAGTAGAATGCAGAGCCGATAACCCACTTCACATCGCAAACTCTTGAAGCCTGGCACGCTACACCTTACTCATTACACCGTTCTCACCTGCCCGTAATAAGCGTTTTCACCGTGTCTGCGCAAATAATGTTTTCTAAGCAGATAAGCCGGAACGGGTTTTGCGCCCGGATCCAGTGCTATAGTATTACCGGCCATCTCCGCCACATTCTCCAATACGATACTGTTCTTCACAGAATCCATCGCACTTTTCCCCCAGGTGAAGGCACCGTGTTTAGCAACAATAATGCCTGGCATATGCATCGGATCTGTTTCACCCATGCATTCAATTATGACCCTGCCCGTATTCAACTCATAATCAGACTCAGTCTCCTCCGACGTCAGCATTCGCGTAACCGGAATATGGCCGGCAAAATAGTCTGCGTGCGTCGTCCCAAAACACGGTATTTGCATGCAGGCCTGAGCAAAACTAGTGGCATTAACGCTATGAGTATGCGTCACTCCTGCAATGGAATGAAAACCGAGATAAAGCGCAAGATGCGTTGGCGTATCGGTTGATGGATTCAGCTTGCCCTCTACAACTTTACCCTCAAGATCCAGGATGACAAGCTGTGCAGGTTTCAGCCTGGAATACTCCACCCCGCTGGGCTTAATGACAACAAGTCCCTTGGTGCGGTCGATTCCGCTCACATTACCCCAGGTCAGCTTTACGAGCCCAGCCTTGACCAATTCCATATTGGCCAACCACACCTGCTCTCTTAAATCCCTTAATTTCATCGCGGCGAATATATCAGGGCCATAAACCCATGTCTAACGAAATGTATTTGGAGCGTGACGCTTACACGGTTATGCCACATCTGACATTCTGAATGAAGCGGAACTGCTCGCCAGTGCCCTCCTTCGCTTAAAAACAACAATAGATCAACCGCCGCATTTACGGTACTTGGCCGGCGTGGTTCCTGTTATCCTGCGAAAATGTTTTATGAAATAACTCTGGTCTTGATACCCGCATGCGTAAGCCACATCGGTGCAGGTTTTCGATGTCCTATCAAGCAGTCTCTGGGCATTCTGTATGCGTATCTGCTGCAGAGTTTGAGAGAAAGTCTTACCTGTGTGACTTTTCACCAGATGAGCAAATCTCCATGGACTCAAACCGACTTTCGCTGCAGTAGTCGACAGGCTCACCTTCTGACCGTAACTGATATTGATATAGTCCAGCGCAGCCCGTATCTTCTTGCTGGACCGGTTCACCCCGTGCAGGTAAATGCCATTGATAAACTCATCCAGGGCACAACGCAGAACCTCGGACAATTCTTCAAATGATTTGGCTTTCACGAGTTTATGTATCCATGAATGATTCTTCTCGATAAGCGGCTCCAGCATGGGGTTATCCTCAATAGCGGCCCTCGAAAGGTAACTTAACAATTCGATAGTTCGAGCCCTGAGCACTGCCATCTGCTGACTCGACATGTATATCATCGCCAGCATTTCGTTGAGCATACGGCGCGCCTCATTCTTATCGCCAGCCTTTATATTTGTCAGGAGCAACCGCTCTTTCTCAAAATTATACAGAACCTGCACACCAGTCTTCCGCTGGTCTTCAATCGCCCTGCTGAACTGTTCCTTCTGCAGATGTTTGAGCCTGTTCTCTCTGATAAGTACCGGTTTCCATCCGCTCATCATATAAAATATATCCTGAAGAGCTTCCGCAGCCACCCGCACCTGCTCGTCATTCCATATCGGCAAGCCATCTACATACCTACCAGCATCCTCGCCGGACATTCCCGCATCGACAAACTGCTTGATAATATTATCGACGGCCAAAACACTTCTACTATAGGAGGAAGGCGACTGCAACCGGACCTCTCCGCTAATCAGGCCGCCATGCACAATGTTACAATCTTCGAGCCCGACAACCCAGACTGCGATGGAGCCATTGATCGTATATACATAAGGAACCCCTAGATTAATACTTTCATGCAACGCATAGCTTGTTTTTCTTTTTGGCTGTCTGACTATTGGGTTAGCAATGTCAAGCGATTCGACCCTGCCGGCGACATTAACAAGACGGGCCTTTAACCCGAACCTCCTGCTATATTCGGCAGATACCTGACCAATCAGTCTTTTCGACAATATTGCCATACCATATCCTTAAATATGCGCCATTCTAGGGTTGTTTTCGTAACTTTCAAGCATTAAACAGCAAAATCGTTATATTATAAGCAATAATGTATCTATACTTTACTGACACCATAAGTTAATCTTTACCCGTTATTTATTAACTAACAAAAGGAGTACATAGATGAGCACGCTTCAACTTATGGCCGAAAGTCTGATGAAGGGAAAAGCTAACGATGTAAAACTGCATGTTGAAAAGGCGCTTGCTGAAGGCATAGCCCCTTCCACGATCCTCAACGAAGGACTGCTTTCCGGAATGAGTGTCATAGGTGCGAAGTTTAAGAAAAACGAAGTCTATGTCCCGGAAGTTCTTATTGCGGCACGCGCGATGAAGGCAGGAATGGCAATTCTCCAACCCAAACTGGTAGCAGCAGGAGTTCAGGCCAAGGCGATTGCCATCATAGGTACAGTAAAGGGCGACTTGCACGATATCGGAAAAAATCTAGTATGTATGATGCTTGAAGGTGCAGGATTCAAGGTCGTCGACATCGGCATAGATGTTGAACCTCAGAAATTCGTGGAAGCAGCTGCACAGCACAATGCTGACATCATTGGAGTATCCGCCCTGCTCACCACCACCATGACAAACATGAAGGCGGTTGTGACCGCACTTAAGGCTTCGGCAATCGCATCCAAGACAAAGATAATGGTCGGTGGCGCCCCGGTTACTCAGGCCTACTCTGACGAGATAGGTGCTGACGGCTATGCCCCTGATGCCGCGTCGGCTGCTGATCTTGCAAAGAAACTTTGCGGCGTCTGACACAGAAAACCGTCGGCTTCATAAGAGTAAGACAGGCTTGACTGCCATTAGCTGATATGGTTCTGTTACGGCATGCAAAGAATCAAAGACGAGCTTAAAAGCGGCCGTGTACTGGTTTCTGACGGTGCATGGGGCACTTTTCTTCAAAAAAGTGGCATGCAACCAGGTGAATGCCCAGAACTCTGGTGCATTGATCATAGAGACATCGTGCTTGCCATCGCCAAAAGCTATGTGGCCGCTGGCGCAGACATGATAGAGTCCAACAGCTTCGGCGGGACAAGATTCAAACTGGAACATTTCGGCTTTACAGAAAGAGTTTCAGAATTCAATCTTGCCGCTGCACAAATATCCAGAGAAGCCGCAGGTAAAGATAAGCATGTCATAGCTTCTGTGGGACCAACCGGCAAGATGCTCCTCATGGGAGACGTTACAGAAGAAGAGCTTTATAGCGCGTTCCGAGACCAGATAATGGCTCTTGAGAAAGGTGGCGCTGATGCCGTCTGTATAGAAACATTCTCAGACATTGATGAGGCGAGGTGCGCAGTCAAGGCCGCAAAAGAAAACACCAAGCTGGAAATCATTGTCACATTTACGTTTGAAAAGACAATGCAGGGCGAGTACAGGACCATGATGGGCGTGTCTCCGACGGACATGACAAGTGCAATGAAACTTGCCGGGGCTGACATTGTAGGCACAAACTGCGGTAACGGCATGAAGAACATGGCCGATATCGTCCGCGAAATAAGAACAGCTGACACAAACATACCCATTCTGGTCCATGCCAATGCCGGCATGCCGGTAAACGTCAACGGCAAGGATGTCTTTCCGGAACAGCCGGTGGAAATGGCAGAGAACGCTAAACTAGTCATACAGGCAGGCGCCAATATCATCGGCGGCTGCTGCGGCACGACGCCGGAACATATAACAGCAATCAAAAAACTAATAAACGGAGTACGATAATGGCAAAATTCATACCAATCGGAGAAAACATTCACTGCACTAGGATACTTAAAGTAGGGGGCGCAAACGTTAAAGAAGTATCACCCGGCAAGCATGCTATCACCTACAAAGATGGCGAAAAAAGCTGCGCTCTTGTGGTCCCCGAGAAGTTTCTGAAGTCTGCTGATTGGCAGGCTGAGAAAGTGAAGCACTGCGCAGTTGCAATATGGCAGGGCGTCTATGGCGATAAAGATTCCGGCGCACACTATATAACATGCAAGGCTATTGAACAGGAAAAGGCCGGAGCATCGTACCTTGACATCAACGTCGACGAATTCAGCACGGATGTCGCCGAGCGCGTCAGGCTCATGCAGTGGACTGTGAACGTTGTCCAGAAGGCAGTCAAGATCCCTATCAGCGTCGATTCGTCCAACGAAGCTATCCTGAATGCAGGATTGGAGGCCGCAGACAAAAATCGCGGCAATCCGATGGTTAACTCTGTTTCACTGGAGCGAGTCAAGGCTATCGATGTCGCGGCAAAATACAAGGCCGTCGTCATTGCATCTGCCGCTGGAGAAAAAGGACTGCCCTCCTCTACCGAAGAGAAGCTTTCAAACCTCGCAGAACTGATGAAAATGCTAAAAACTGCTGGGTTTGCTGATGACTCCATCTATATTGACCCGCTCGTATTCCCTATATCAACTGACGGCAACAACGGAAAAGCTTTCCTGGAAGCTGTTGCATCGATAAGAAAAACCTATGGTCCGGCAATACACATCTCAGGTGGCTTCAGCAATGTATCCTTCGGCATGCCTGCAAGAAAGTTGATTAATCAGGTGTTTACCTACCTAGCCGTAGAGAACGGAGCCGACAGCGGTATAGTTGACCCGATACAGATCAACGAGAAAATGCTGCAGAATCTGGATGCAAACAGCGAAAGCTTCAAGCTGGCCAAGGATCTGCTCCTCGGAAATGACGAATACGGCATGGAATTCATCAGCGCTTCCCGTGATGGCAGGATTTGAGCCCTGACTGCGTAAGAATGAGACGAAGTGCGGTGTCAACGAAACGCTGACATAAGCAGATGCTCCGCTTCATCGACCCACTGCTTGGGTATAGAGGATTTCTTTTCTAGCAGAAGAAATATTCTTCTCGATACGGTTCTATCAGAGTCACCTGCAGCAGCCATCCGGTCGGCAACTACATCATCGAGTTTCTTTATTGAGGCAACTACGACATCAATCAGATCCAAAGGAAACTCTTTATCAGTCGACAGTATGAATTGCCACATTGAATGCGGCTCTTGCCTGCAAGCTGATTCAATGATTGCGAACAACTTCTCACGTCCAGCCCAGAAGTCTGCCGACTTAAAGATCAACGCCCTGTATATCGAACGGTCAGTCAGGAGTTCGCACGGATGGGTAGAATCAAGATCGATGCACTGCCTATCATTATAAAACCGGCGCAGGCTCCTTGTCACAAGTAATGACTCTTCCGCATCAGGATAAAGACCGGTAGCCGATTGATATTCGATATCAGCCTGCATCATGTCCTTTTGGCTCATGGTAACAGTGCTCACAACCTTATAAGGCGGAACTGGCATAGCGGCCATACCATACTCACCGGCCTGCCTCCTTATCTCCGTACCAGGCAAAAGCAGCGCATGAAGAAATTGCACCTCTGCCCCTGGTATCGCCGCATAAGTCTTGAGGGCACTCTTAACTCCACAAAGGCCCTGAAGCGGAAGGCCGCACATAAGATCGATAGTCTGTTTGAGGCCGGCCTTAGACATATTCATGATCCCTTCGTAGACCCTGGCACCGTCCGCCGGCCGTCTCACAGCCCTCAAGACATCAGGATCAGTGCTCTGCACCCCGACTTCAATACAAGTGAACCCGGCCGTCTTCATGAGCACAGCCTGATCCGCTGTCACATATTCGGCAAGCATCTCACCAAAGAAACCAACCCTGCCCCTCTTGTTTACCCTGATAAGCCCTGCTAATATCTTATCAAAATCGGGATTCATATTCATTGAAGGATCTATGAACCTTATTTCCTTAGCACCGCGCTCAATCATCACAGCAACCCGACGAACTGCATCTTCCGCGGAGATAAAAGACACCTTCTTGCGCATCCTGCTGTATCTGCAGAAAGTACACTTGTAAGGACAAGCCCGGCCAGTCTCCAGGTAGGCAACACCCTTATTGTCCGGCGCAAGCAGATGATCATCCGGAGAAGGAAGGATTGAGGCGAGCGACTGAATTTCCGCTTTTTTGCTCCCGACAGTATAATTGCCTTTATCAAGAAATATCACGGACTCATAGTCCGGCGGCTTCCCCGTTCTTACGCACTCAAGCATATGCGGAAACAATGATTCACCATCTCCTTCCAGCGCCATGTCAATATCAGTACCGGCAAAAAGAAAAGGATGATCGAAGGCGACTTCCGGACCTCCAGCCATAACATGAACTCGCGGCAGAATATTTCTTATCCGCCTTATAATCGCGACCGACCGCTCCACATTCCACAGATACAGTGTCATACAGATGACATCCGGCTTCTGTGCGATGATGAATTTTATCAAAGCAGCGTCACCGCACAGGTCCAAATCCGTTGGGGGAACAATCAGCGACCAATTCCCTGATTCATTAGAATTGCGAACGGAGTTTGACAGATAGACCGCTGCTAATTTAGGGTTCTCCGAATGCCAAACGGTCTGCTTATCGATATTCGGCAACTGCAGAAACAAGACTTGCCATTTGTCGTCTTCCATGGAAATCATTTTACGGGAGCATGTCTAGGCCGACGTCCGCCTTCTCTAACTCTTTCAAAAGGCGTTCCAATCTGGGGCCCAATCGCTCGATTATCCTCCATGATTGATTCATTTAACAATTCCAAAGGAACCCGTCCGTTAAGCTCCTTCAGGCTACTCAAACTCCTCAATAATTCCCTTTGCTTGAAGGGCTCATCAATCCAAAGGCTCTCAATGCTAGAATCCCGCAACGGGCTGTAATCATTAATCCGAGCCCCCCTGCACATAAATATTTTGAGTGGCGCATCCTTCAGTGCCCTGACATTGCTGACATATGTATTCTCGACGTTGAGATACGCCAGAGGCATACCTGATAGCCCGCTGATATCTATTACCTTGGTCTTGGAGATATCCAGCGACTCAAGCTTTTTTCCTTTGACCAGGTCGATCGAGCCGAATGCAGTCCCTGATAAATTAAGGACGGTCAGCGGCATATCTTTCAGAATGGAGAAATCTTTAATCGAAGTATTGTTCAGGTTAAGCTCCTTCAGCGGAACCCCTTTTAAATATGACACACTCGCAACTTGCGTTTCTCCCAAATCCAGGGACTCAAGCCTAGCCATTGCCCTTAAAAAGTCCAAGCTCTTTACGCCAGACTTAGTGAGCACAAGTTTTTTAAGATCAAGGCCGGACATCGAAAAGTAATCCATTACTTTGACACCCGACAAATCCAACGAATCCAGTTTGAGCCCTTTAAGAAATCGCAAATCCTTGGAAAGGCAATTTGCGAGGCTCAATTCGGTAAGATTACCAAGCCCCTGAATGAAGGAGAAGTCGCTCGCTCTTATATTATTCAGACTAAGACTTTTTACGTCCATCGTCTTAAGCACCGACAAATCAGACACATCAGTTCCTGACAGATTCAACTCGTCCAGCGTCATACCGTTCAGCGCAGTGATATCGCTTATCCGCGTATTTGGCAGGGATATAACTTTCATATCCAATCCCTTAAGGCAGGATATATCGCTCAATCTGGACTTTGCCCCTGGCTCAGCAGAATAAATCAGAACCTTGAGAGAGGTTAGAGCACTTAAGGGGGCGATATCGCGAAGAAGCGCCCCTCCTGCACCATAAAACAGCACTTTAGAAGCCTTTCCATCACCATTTGAAGCACTCATTCGAATCTGACCACTCGGAAAATCCGGATTCAAACGATACAGCGCCTCTAGTATCTGATCCTGGTCATCCAGCATACCTTGATAGTCAGCATGCACGACATGCTCAAAAACCTGCCTTCTTTTAACTTCCGGACCGGAAACATCTCTGGTATTTGTTCCGTTTTTCTGCCGGCCGCTCGCATTGACACTGCTTTCACTGATATTATCCAAAATAGGCTTGGACAGGAGCACCCCGGTTGCAGCAAAGCATTTCTTTGCCTCCTCCGTCTGCTTATTGCTAAACAGAAGTAAACCTTTCGCCAGCGCGACATGCGGTTTTGCTTCGTCGCCCATCCTGATCAACCTTTCTTTAAGGGCAATATCTCCAAGAGCTAATGAACAAGTACTTGAATATTCAGCAGCCCCTGACTTCTTTTTCTGTTCCGCAATTATTTTCCCGCCAATGACTTCCTTTATCGTCATTTTCTTTGAGCCGGTTGTCGTCTCTATCTGCACATCAGCACCAGCTTGATCGGCAAATGACTGCAGAACATCGTCATCTATGCGACTTGCATCATGAAGCAATTGCTTCATTTCGGAGATCTGCGTCATATAGTCAGTAAATTCAGCCTTATTCGCATTGGAAGATAAAAGCACCAGTGCATTTCCGGCTCCCTTCTGCAGAACCACTGCAGCTACCTCCTTGACCATGCCATGATATATGCGGTCCGCTTTGTCCTTCATAACTTTCTTTTCGGAAATCAACTTATCATGCCTCGCCATCAATTTGTCAGCGGCTTCGGTCCGCCTAGCCTCCGTACTACCAGCCAGCGTACCTTTATAATCAGTATAAATTTTCGCAGCACCTATCAAGTCCCCGGCAGACTCCAGTTTTGCGGCATCAAGGGCTAGTCTGCCGAATATTTTGCTGCACTCATCATTCTTTGCACGGTCGATTTCACTCGCCTTGTCATCAGCCATCAGCGAATACTTGGTTCCCTTGGTCTGCGATGCCACACTTTTGAATCGTTCACATGCTTCATCATACCTACCTGGATTAGAGGCAGCCCATTTCTCCGCGAACTCGAACATTTCCCGGGCAGAAACCTCCTTCGCCTTTCTCTCCGCCTCTTGCTGTGCCTCCTTGCTCTCATTCCTCTGCACCACTATCCTCTGAGCTTCCAATTCACGGATCTTTTCCTGTTGTTTATTGCTGTAATACCAGACACCTGCTGCTGCAGCACAGGCCAGCACAACAAGCATGATAATTACGGCCGATCGAGAGGAATGACTATTCTTGACCGTATGCTGGTTATGCGTCTTGAATGAATCAGGATGATTACGTAATTTTGACCGCTTGACAGAACTCAAGCCTTCCTTGGGCTTGTGCCCTGCGGGCGGCACACCACGCTTGACCCTCAGTATATCGTCCTGAACTTGAGACCAACTGCCGTACCGCTGCGCACGGTCTTTGATTAGCATCTTCTCGATTAACCAGCATATAGGCATTGTCAATTGCGGATTTACATCATGTGGGTCTTCCTCCACCCCGCTGACCTGCATTTCCATGACCTTTTCTTCGTCCTGCCCCTCAAACATCAGGCGCCCCGTCGCCATATGGAAAAGCATCGCACCGAGAGAATAGATATCGCTTTTGAAATCCAGATCGGACTTGCCGAGAACCTGCTCCGGTGACATATAAGCAGGCGTGCCCATGACCTCATCCTCGAATTCATTGTCATAGGCCGCTTGAATAGTCCTGGAAAGACCAAGATCGGTCACTTTGAGAGTTCCATCCGAGTCGACCATTACATTATCTGGCTTTATATCACAGTGTATAAGCCGCTGGGACTCCCACGCGTACCCGAGTGCATCGGCGACGCTTTGAGCAACAAGCAATGCATCAGTTTCTGATAAATGGCCCTTGCGCTTAATCCAGTCGCTAACCGTATAACCACCTATATGCTCCATAACGAAGTAATACAAGTTTTGATCGACATTAGCATCATAGACCTGGACTATCCCGGGATGTTTGAGCTTGGCGGCGGATCTTGCCTCCGCAAGGAACCTGTCAACATCCGACTGATCGCGAGACATCCGCGAGAGAAGTATCTTGATGGCAACCGTACGGTCCAGAGAAATTTGACGAGCCTTCCATACGGTAGCCATCCCGCCCTGCCCCAGCTTCTCCAGCACCTCGAAACCTGGAAGGTTGAAATCGCTCATTTCTTCTTCCCATCACCTTTACAGGCGTTACATAAGCTAAATCCCTCACCCCGGCAACCGGCACACTTGCCGTCCTTGGCATTGCCTGTACCTTTGCATTTGGAACACTCCACAGCCCCGGCACCACTGCATTTAGCACAGTCAGCCCGCTCTCCTGTTCCTTCGCACTTATCACATAAAACTTTGCCCTGCCCCCGGCATTCTTCGCAAATGACACTACCCTTACCCTTACAGGTCTTGCACTTCTCGGTCCTGTTGAGCTTTGATTTGGTCATACTAAACTCTTCCTGTATCCGGACCATGCCATGATCGCATTTCCCGGGGCAAGTGACCTGTCCGCGTCCCTTACATTTACCACAATCTACTTTAGCGAATCCGCCGCACTCTTTACAGGCATCGGCCATCGCTTTCGTCACAATTGCCGTCTGTTTTGCAGTCAGAAGGCCATCCGCGCTGGCAGGCAACCATGCATTTCCCACACTGATCCAGCGCTTGGACTGCTGCTCCTCTGCAAACCTTCGGCTCGCCTGTCCAATCTTGAACTTTTTCTCGTCAACGGTCAGCGGGACTTTTATCTTACCGGTCCCAAAACAGGTCTCGCACATTTTATTCTTCACTGTTCGGGTTTGTTCCGCGCCTGACAGATCGTTGTAACTCATCACGTAATCACCGCCACCCTCGCACACAGGACACTTCCGAGAGCCGACGTCTTCGACCGCCCTGCACTTCTTGATTTGAGCAAGAATCCTGCTCCCGAGAGCCGGGTCAGCATTTTCGACAAGTTGATTAAGCGCTGCCGCATTCCTATACCGCAGAAGAGCCAGAGACACATCACCTTTCGCAAAAGCCGTGTCGGCGAGCACAAGCTGTCCCTTGATAACCTTCTCGTCTATTCCGATAATACCTCGCGGAACTTCCTCTTTGGCTTGGGTATTACCCTTTGCTGGTGACATGGCGGCTGAGCAATGATTGCATACGACAGCATCGGCGCCATTCTCGTATCCGCACTTCCCGCAAATATTTAGCCCGGCCAGCGCATGCAGAGCAAAAAGACATATCGTAATATAAAGAAAATAATTTTTCATGCAGATACTTTAAATAACGGCCAGAAACAGATTTTAATATAAATAATTTACATGTATGCGTCAAGCTGGTAACATTCTTGCCATGACAAAGTGCTTTATGCAAAGCCGCCGGGGTCAGGCTATGGTAGAATATGCGATCACTGCTGCGATAGTAACGACTATGGTGCTTATAGTGTCGATATTGCTATACACTTTCAGGGAGCAGTCATATCGAGTAGTAGAACTGGTGGCATCGGAATATCCATAACATTGAACAGGAGGATGATAAAAATGAGCAGAAAGAGCAGTAAAAGCGGACAGACTATGGTTGAGTATATCATTATCGTGGTTATAATCGCAATTGCAGCATTGGCCATTTTCGGCGTATTCAGCGACAGAATCCGGGCGATGATGGGCGGAGCTGTGGTAGAACTTGGTGGAGACACCAGCGCAGTAGATACTGCCGTGGATACACCGTCAGTAGATGGACTGAAGTCCATAACAAAAGACGGCGTCGCCGCTCCATAACTAAAGATGGCATCAGCAGTTAAGCAGACCCATCCAAAATAAAGCGATAAGACATATGCGTCGGACAGATTTGCCTTACCCTTCAAATAAAGGGGGCCAATCGCTTATAGAGACTTGTCTTATGATGGGTCTTGTTTGCCTAATTTTCTTTGGATTGTTCCAGGTTTCCCAGCTATTCACCGCGCGTGAGATTCTGTATCATGCCGCGGCGCGAGCGGCGCGAGCCAAGACCGTCGGATTTAATGAATGGATGAGTCATAAGGCTGTACTGGTTGCCACCATACCGAATGCCGGCAGAATGACAGTCCCTGAGTTCGACAATGAAGATGCTGTTCTTCAGTCAATGATCGACAACGAGAAGCCCGGTACAATATTCATACAGAGCATTGGGGTCACACCTGCCCTGAACCAACTTAACATCGAGCGAGCCCGGATCCCCGAGTTTATGGCAAGCGACAACGAGAACCGGGCGAGAGCGATTCTGGATTATGCCAGATGGGACAATATCGGGATCTCTGCACCTGACATGGGTTCATATATTGAGGGGTCGACACCGTTCATAGACGTCACCGTAAGCCAGGTGGTCTCCAACTGGGTGCCGATGCACAAGGCTTTCTATGTAGATGACACCGTAGAACTGCACGGGAAAGCAGTTATAGAGGACCATAGTGCGCTTTATCTGGAAAAATAAGAAAAACCGCGGCAAACGCTCAGGACAGATACTCATGTTCATGATGATGATCCTTGTCATCCTTGTCTTTATGGCTCTATGGAACTATGACGTACACAGGATAATACACGTTAAGTCGATAACCCAGAATGCAGGCGACTCATCAGCTCTTGCTGCAGCAAGATGGCAGGGCATAAGCCTGAATCTCATTGGAGATTTGAATATCCTTAATGCCATAGCTCTTTCCGAAAGCAATTACGCGGCTTCTGCATGCATTGACAATATCAGAGCCCGGTTATGCTACACTGGCCCGATGATTGCAATGGTCGCCGCACAGCAAGCAGCCAAGGCCAACAATATTTTCAGAAACCATGACTTCGATGAGATAACCAGCGAACATGCCAGATCTGTACGAGAGGATTACACTGAGATCAGCGGCGCTGACGGCTCTACCCTGTTTCAGGAGCCCTATACCAACTGTTGGCAGGAATACGCTGACATGATAGATCTCGTCGCCTCTGACGGTGTAGCGGCCGGACCTGACAATGTGTCATATTACACTGATTATGCCAGCGGCCATTATCTATTGAGGCCGGACTTCTATGACGCCGTCGCAGGACAGAGCTGGTGCTGGTTCTACCATAATGCACGTGACCTGCTCGACGAATACGAGAATTTCTTTCCCTGCTGGTGGCCTGGCCTGCCTGTGCCGGAACACCCTTCTTATATGAACTCCGAAATATTCGGGCTCGACTTGCTAAGAATTGAATCACGGCTCAATCCCGTCACAGACCGAGACGTCCTTGATAAAATACTGGAAGACAGGAACCTCACAGGTGCCGTCACCGATGAAGGCGCAAGTGTGACGGCAAACTGGTACTGCTACAATATGAATGAAGAGCACTGGAGCCGATCATGGGACAAGATAAAATTCAATGACCTTGGCGCATTCCCGGTCACAGGCACGATAAAGCCTGAGTATGATTATAGCGGAGTCGACGCGGTGGTCCGGGTATCAGCCACTGCCACGCGAGTTACGCCTGGCGCTCGCGGCGCAAAACTTCAGAACACAGTTGACTGGCTGGCAGCCGCCAAACCATTTGGATATCTCGACGGCCCCTCCCTGCCAAACACGTATGAACTGGTCATGCCGGCATACCATGATGTTCGGCTCATTCCACTCGACGCCTCGACTCTCGGGTCAGGCGGCGGCTACAACCTTGCCTGGCGCAAACATATTGACGAACATTTATCCATGTACATGGACACAGGGCCAGACGCTATAAACAGTAACGATGAAATGTCGGAATGTTATTACTGCAAACAGCTTTTAACATGGGAAAGCAGGACATTCCGGAAAGCCGGCTCCGATTGGCTGGATGAATATGATTATCTTTGCATATTACCGCCCGGTGGCGGTGGTGGTCCCGGAGGAGGTACACGCCGTGGACATTAGACGATTATTAAACTTAAAGTGTCCCATTTGGGCCAAGGACGGCTCGGCCGGAGGCCTCGCCCTACCTTGCCGGACCAAGACAGGGCCGATTTTATATCGGCTATTCTGGAGACCGATCACAATTAGCCCTGCAACCAAATATAACAGAAACGGGCAGGCAATGATTGAGTTCATCATTGGACTTGTGGCTGTGCTTGTCCTTTTCGCTGGAATGATTCAACTGGTCTCGCTCACCAGGGCACAAACAGAGACGATGACGGAAGCCAGGGAAAACGCGGCATCTGATATGATGATGGATTTCGACCCCATGACCTCTGCCGACTATATTAAAGATTGGCAGGAAGGCGGCGACGAAAAACAATTAACGTCCGATGATACCTCAGATACGGCAAACCCGTTCGACCTGCAGAATACGATTGTAGAGAAGTCTGTAGCCGATCCTACTGAATGGCAGTATATCGACAAGCTTAACGCTAACAAAATTTCACAACTGCACGGTTCTGCCGTGCCATCATCAGTGTTTGGCTTGATAAAAGGCCAGGCAAAAACCTCTGCGCAGATAGACATGATACCAGCAGTCAGGCATTTCTTGTATGACGCCGATTCGATAGACATCGAATGCGAAGCATGGATGACGTGGACTAAAGGGATATATTGAAACAATCACAGATTACAAATTGCGAATCACAAAAGACGGCTCGGCCAGCATGTCTCGCCGGAGCCTCTTGGCATAGGCGGAAGGCCTCGCCCTACCTCAATTCCGAAAAGGTAGGGCCGGTTTTACCCCGGCTATCTTGGTTCAGAGGAGATATAGACGGTATTAAACCGGCTCTACCTTTGAGCTCAGACTGTAGGAGCCGATCCCCTGATCGGCGATTCTTCGCAAAGGAAGTTGATGCGTGTAGCACAGAGAGTACAAATTAGGCTTGAATGAAAATACATATATATAATTTATCCAGCTGGATGAGATACACGGTTATCGCAGTGACCTTGTGCCTAACGACACTTCTATCACACGGGCGAATATTTAAACTCACAGGCTCAGGGCCGGCTGGCATCAACGATGTCATATCAGCCATTAATGGCGCTTCCATCTACAAGTCAGACATCGTGGTTAACGGAAAAAAGGGCTATCTGGAGACCATAGGCACCAGCACCAGTTTCCGGGACACGATGAAGACCCTGATCGATACATACGGCAAAGATTTCATTAAGATGGCCGGGGACGGTATGATAATAGGCAACATCGACGACCCTGCATACAAGACAACGATCATGGCGATCAAGATGCCGCAATCTCTATCAACTGTCATATACTTGATAAGAATGACCCGTGCCGGTGCCGATTCCCCTGCCCGCCCCGCAGCGATCAGTAAACTTCCGTCATATCCAGGCTCCAGCACCGATCTTGGCATTGAGGATGAAAAAACGGGCATGTCCCTGTCGTTTGAGAAAGCGCCGGCTGCCACCGAATCTATCCAGTCCTACATGACATCGTCCATGCAGTCTTCCGGCTGGTCTTTGCCGATAAAACCTGTTTCTGCCGCGGGCCAATCATGTATGTCGGTCTTCTCAAAAGCCGGAGAGAATTGCATTCTTTATGTGCAGAAAAGTCAAAGCGGATATTCCACGATTACTTTATTGCATATGCCTCTTAAATTGTAATAACTTGAACAGCAACAGGAGATGATATGAAACAGAAACTAATCCCGATAATAGCGGTTGTCATAGGAATTGTAGCCTTCATTCTGACCAGTCAGTATCTTAAGGCAAAGGTCGATGAGGTCCAGAAAGCAAAAGAGCTGATTTATAAGAATGCAAAAATGGTTGAGGTGGTAGTCGCTCGTAACAATATACCTAGCGGAACGACCATCAGCGCCGACGATCTGGCGGCAAAGGATTTCTTCGAGGCGCAGTTGCCGGATAGAGTCGTAATGAGAAGTGAGTACAAATACATCGTCGGTAAGAAAGCAGAATCAGAGATATCAGCCAAAAAGCCCATCCTTTGGGATTACATCGTGGGCGGGTCGGCAACCCACACCGGACTTGCACCAAAGATCAAACCGGGCATGAGGGCTATATCCCTCCCTATCGGCGGCGCTAATGCAGTCAGCGGAATGATACAGCCTAACAACCAGATTGATGTCCTCGGCACATTCAATATGCCGCTGAAGACCAACCCGACACAGACCGAGACGGTCACTCTTACAATGCTCCAGGATGTCACAGTTCTAGCGGTCGGCCAAACCATGGCAGATCAGGCGTTTGACGGCAAGAAAGCCAAAAGCACCAGCTACAGCACAGTCACACTTGAGGTCACGCCGAAAGAAGCGGAACTGCTTGTGTTCGTTCAGCAACTCAGGGGCGCAATGACTCTGGCGCTGAGAAATCCGAATGACCCGTCATTCGAGAAAGACCTCCCCGAAATCAATTTCGACAAGATGGAGAAAAGCCTGCCGGAGCTGAACGCATACCGGCAACAGAAGATCAGGTTCAAGAAGAGCCTATAATCCATTGGAGACCACATGCCTGCTATTGAGATCACGATAGGTTTACCAGGGAAAGAACCCTATAAGGGCTCCATCAGCAACGGTGTATACTCCATCGGTTCAGAGGATGGTTGCAAGATCCATCTGCCTGATCCGTCAATCGAAACCAGGCATGCTATTCTTACAATCAAGGATGATGGCTGTTGGATCGAGGATTTACAGTCAAGGGTTGGAACCCTGCTGGATTCCGTAAAGGTCAGCGGACGCATGAGCATCAGGACTGGTCAGGTAATAACCATAGGCCCGTTTAAACTTATACTGGGTTCAGTTCCTGTTCAACCGGCAGAGCGTCCCAAAACTACGGCAGACCGGCCCGCTGAACCAGTGCAAAGACCGGCTCAAGCGGCAGTAGCGACACCCGATATTTCACAATCGCCAAAAACGCTGGATAAGCAAAACCCTGAAATTCCAGAAGAATCCATACAGGAGCTTGACATCAAGAGATCAATTAAACAGCAGATCCACAAGGCACTTGTTGAGCGAATGGACATCAAACGGCTTTCAGCAACACGTATGACATCCAAGGAGCTCAGGTTCAAGGCGACCGGAACAATCAGGGAGATAGTCGCAGAGATCGCACACAAACTGCCACCCGGTATAAACCCTGAGGATCTCGTCAGTGACATCTGCGATGAAGCGCTGGGATTGGGCCCACTTGAGGAATTCCTGCGCGATGACAGCGTAACCGAAATAATGGTCAACGGACCTTCCAGGATCTATGTCGAAAAGAAAGGTAAACTGACGCTGTCCGGCCGGACTTTCATGGACGAGGCATCAGTACTTGCAATCATTGAGCGGATAGTCTCCCCGCTTGGCAGACGAATCGACGAGAGCCAACCTTATGTCGACGCACGCCTTCCTGACGGCTCACGCGTAAACGCTATAATACATCCCCTCTCGCTCATAGGCCCATGCCTTACCGTCAGAAAGTTCAGCAAGAAACCTTTTACCGATCAGGATCTGATAAAATTCGGGACCATGACCCAGCAAATGGCTGATTTTATCAAAATCTGTGTGCATATGCGCAAGAACATAATCGTTTCAGGCGGAACCGGATCGGGAAAGACGTCACTGCTGAATGTTCTATCCAACTATATACCCGAAACGGAACGCATCGTAACCATCGAGGATGCGGCAGAATTGCGCCTGGGACAGACACATGTTGTCAGACTGGAAGCCAGACCGCCAAACATCGAAGGCAAAGGCGCTATAACCATAAGGGATCTTGTAAAGAATGCCCTGCGTATGAGGCCGGACAGGATAGTAGTCGGCGAGTGCCGCGGCGGCGAGACACTCGACATGCTTCAGGCGATGAATACAGGTCACGACGGCTCACTTACGACAGCACACTCAAATTCACCACGGGATACCATCTCCAGACTTGAGACTATGGTGCTGATGTCAGGAATGGACCTTCCTGTAAGGGCGATCAGAGAGCAGATAGCTTCTGCCGTCGACCTGATAGTTCATGAGTCCAGATTCAGCGACGGCTCCAGGAAAGTGACCAGCATAACTGAGATCGTAGGACTCGAAGGAGAGCAGATTACCATGCAGGAGATATTTGAATTCAAGCAGTCCGGCATTGACGCTACCGGGAAGGTGCTGGGAAAATATTCGCCTACAGGTTCCGTGCCGACTTTCCTTGAAGATATTGGTTCCCGCGGCCTCACGGTTGACCATTCCATGTTCGATCCTCAGAAATGGAGGGATTAAACAGTGACTTTCGTTCAAGATATGATTCCTATTTTGCTTATCGGGACGCTGACAGGAATATCTTTTGCCGGATTGGCATATTTCGGTTTGCAGGCATTCTTCAAAGGTGCGGACGAGTATTCCGGCGAATACTCAAAGACAACCGCGCGGGAATTTGAGGATCTGTTTCTGTTCATTTCGCCCAAGCGGATAACGGAAATATCGTTTGCCCTTGCCGGAACTGCATTCATCTTGGTTTTTGGACTGACAGGCAATTTTTCGTCAGAGAAAGGCATATTCTTCGGCATGCTTTTAGGCACCGCAGCAGCCGGTGGCGCGATGTTCATACCCAAACAAGCGCTTAAGATCATGAAGGCGAATAGACTAAAGAAATTCAATCTCCAGCTGGTGGATACACTTATCACAATGAGCAATGCATTAAAGGCCGGCTTCAGCATCAGTCAGGCCATTGAGGCTGTCGTCCGCGAGGGTGAGAAGCCTATATCACAGGAATTCGAGTTATTCCTGCAGGAAACACGGGTCGGAGTAAGCTTCAGCGATGCAATGTTCAACCTGGAAAAAAGGGTTCAGAGCGAAGACCTTACTTTAGTCGTAATGGCGATCGACACTGCAAGAAAAACCGGCGGAAACCTTACTGACATATTTGACAAGATCGCTCATACAATCAGAGAGCGGATGAGGATTGAGAACAGGATACAGACTCTTACGGCGCAGGGCAAAATGCAGGGCTTCATTGTGGGATCAATGCCTGTGGTCATCGGCATTGCCCTGACGATACTGGATCCTGATCTAATGAAGCCGTTCTTCTGCTCTCCGGTAGGATTTATCAGTATCTTTGCCGTCGCTGTACTGCTGTTCCTTGGCGGAGTCACAATTAAGAGGATCATCAACATAAACGTATGAACGACAGCTTACAAATGATCATGCTGAGCTCCTTATGGGCCGTCTCGCTCGGCCTTGCAGGCTGGTATGTCCTGGAGTTGTCCAGGCAGATCACGTATGTGACACTGGCCGATGGACGAAAGATGGAACGCAGCATACCGCTTCTTTTTAAGCTGATACTGCCCCTGTGCCCCAATATGCAGCCCATAACTAATTCAGCAGTAATGCGCAAAACTGTACATGAGACAGATAAAAAACTTACTGCTGCTGGTTTCGAAGGGATTGTATCCGGACAGGAATTTATCGGGATCCGCATACTGTTCCCTGTCGTAATGATGATGGTCTGGATGCTCTTCATTAAGATGGCCAGTTTCGCGGCAGGTCCCGTAAGCCTGCTGGCAAAGATAGAAGGCCCGTTGATAATAATGGGATTGGGCCTGATGGTGATTTATCCGCAAGCATGGCTGGCAAACGCCGTTGTCACAAGGCATAATTCCGTAAGAAGATCTCTCCCGTTTGTGCTGGACCTTCTTACGCTATCGGTAGAAGCCGGAATGGACTTCATGACTGCGCTCCAACGCAATGTCGACAAGCGACAGCTCGATGCGCTGGGAGAGGAACTGCTTCGCGTCACAAGAGAGATACAACTTGGCAAGACCCGACGCGATGCGCTTAGAGAGATGTCCAAGAGAGTGGATCTGTCGGAATTACGTTCAGTTATCAATGCACTGGTCCAAGCCGACGAACTTGGGGTAAGCATAGGGTCAATACTCAAAATTCAGGCAGATCAAATCAGACAAAGACGGTTCGAACGTGCTGAGAAACTCGCCAATGAAGCACCTGTTAAAATGCTGGCCCCCCTGCTCCTCTTCATCTTCCCATCCGTATTTCTGATTCTTCTGGGGCCTATACTGAATAAGATCTTCCAGAGTGGCCTATAAATCATATACATCATAACGATGGAAACGCCAGAAACATGTCCTAACTGCGGAACTGAAGTCCCTGACGGATCATTATCCTGTCCGGCATGCGGCTCCGACCACAACACCGGGTGGAATACCGAGTCGACTAGGTATGATGGTTTGGATCTGCCCGATACTGGCTTTGACTACAACAAATACATTCAGTCTGATGAAATGATAAAAGAGCGAACCAGCCCCAAATCAGCCGTCAACTCCTTCATTGACTGGGTTAGATCAATATTCTTCTGATATTACGCTTTACTCCCTTGGTGGTTTTGATATTGATTATTCAACGTATTTAATTTACCGGAGAAACAAATGGACAAGTCATCAGTTTTAACTGAAATAAAGAAAAGCGGAATTGTTGCTATTATAAGGACAGATTCCGCAGAGACATCAGAAAAGGCGGCCGAAGCCTGCCTTGCCGGCGGGATTAAGGCTATCGAGGTCACATTTACACTCAGCGATGCGCCTGCGGTCATATCGCGACTGGCAAAGAGGCATGGAGATAAGATCATTATCGGGGCAGGCTCCGTGCTAGACCCAGAAACGGCAAGAACCGCTATTTTGAATGGGGCCCAGTATATTGTATCACCATGCCTCAACCTGAATACAGTCAAGCTGTGCAACAGGTACGGTATACCCTGCATGCCAGGGGCCATGACTGTTAAAGAAGTAGTAGAGGCAATGGAAGCTGGCGCAGATATAATCAAGGTATTTCCGTCAGAAGTCTTTGGCCCTCGTATCATCAAGGCGTTTATGGCACCTCTACCACAAGCACAACTTATGCCGACTGGCGGAGTAACATTGGATAACGTTCACGAGTGGTTCTCTGCAGGTGCAGTAGCGGTAGGCGTTGGAGGCAGCCTCATTGCAGGATATAAAGACGGCAAATACAGTCAGATCACCCAGAATGCATCTGACTACGTTGCAAAAATCAAGGCAACACGTCATGACAAATAAGCCTATCATTACAAAATACGGTTGCGATCCGGTCGATTTCAAGCGCTATAGTACAGCCGACATCAGAGAGCGGTTCCTGCTGAAATCGTTATTCCTGAAGAATGAGGTTATTCTCACATATTTTCAGCCTGACCGGATGATTTTTGGTGGCATAATGCCTTGCGACGGCAAACTTGCAATCCCTTCATCAAATCTTACCGGAACTGATTTCTTCCTTCAGCGCAGAGAAGCCGGTGTCATCAATATTGGCGGCCCCGGTATCGTCACGGTTGACGGTAAAGATTTCGCTCTCGCCCGGCTGGACGGCATCTACATCGGCGCAGGCTCAAAAGATGTGGTATTTGCCAGCGAATCTGCATCTGATCCTGCAAAGTTCTATATTGCAAGCTGCCCTGCCCACGCAGCCAAACCATCAGTCATGGTCAGTGTCGCCGGTACGGAGAAGACGGAGCTGGGCAGTAAAGCTGACTGCAACCAGCGCACAATATCCAAATACATACACCCCGCAGGAATATCCAGCTGTCAACTGGTAATGGGCATGACCCGTTTACAGGAAGGCAGTATATGGAACACCATGCCATGCCATACTCACGACAGGCGCATGGAGGTGTACATGTACTTCGATATGAAACCCGGCGTTAATGTGTTCCACCTCATGGGACAACCCGACGAAACGCGGCATATAGTCGTCAGGAACGAGCAAGCAGTAATTTCCCCCAGCTGGTCTATACACTCCGGCGCGGGGACGTCCAACTACTGTTTCATCTGGGCCATGTGCGGAGAAAATCAGGTATTTACGGATATGGACGCCGTCGACAGTAACAAAATAGCATAGGAATTCAATTATGATACTCGATCAATTCAAATTGACAGGCAAGGTCGCAATAGTAACCGGAGCAGGCAGAGGATTAGGACAGGGCATGGCTCTGGCACTTGCGGAAGCAGGAGCAGACATAGTCGGGGTGGATATACTGGAAACAACAGAAACAGAGAATGCTGTAAACGCACTTGGTCGTCGTTTTTTTGGCATCAAGGCTAACCTGATGAACTCCAAGATTTGTGCATCAGTAATCAGCAAAGCCGCAAAGAAAATGCGAAAGGTCGACATTCTGGTAAACTGTGCCGGCATAATACGCAGATCTGATATAACCGAATTCTCCGAGAAGGACTGGGATGACGTGATGAATCTTAATGCGAAGTCACTTTTCTTCCTGTCTCAGGCGACAGCGCTGCAATTCATTGCTCAAAAGTCGGGAGGCAAGATCATCAATATTGCATCAATGCTTTCATACCAGGGCGGAATACGAGTGGTCTCGTACACAGCCAGCAAGCATTCTGTGGTCGGAATAACCAGGGCCATGGCTAATGAACTCGCGGGGCACAACATACAAGTCAACGCAATAGCTCCTGGTTATATGGCGACCGACAATACCACTGCACTGAGGGCAGACAAGAAGAGATATAAGCAGATTCTCGAACGGATTCCCGCAGGTCGATGGGGAACTCCCGACGACCTGAAGGGCACTGTTACATTTCTGGCTTCTCCTGCTTCTGATTATATCACTGGCTCTGTGATTCCTGTAGATGGCGGCTGGCTCGCTCGCTAGTACGGACGGCCTGAACTGAAGCTTTTTGTGTTTTCGGAATATTGGCAGGCGAGGCCTCTGGCCGCGACGTGGTTTCTTTAGATTCATTTCTCGTTAAGACATGACACGACAAATCTGGTCTTTTCGATATACAGTTGTCTAACCATGTTGTTTCATTTATATTCAAAACTTCATGGTTAAAAAATTTACAGAGAATGTTTTGATTTCTGCCACCAATTGGCTTGGCGACAGCATAATGAGCATGCCGGCCATACAGGTATTCAAGCGTAGGAATCCAGATATCGGAGTATGCCTGCTTGTCAAAAAGAACCTCATCCCTCTTTGGGAGATGCATGATTCGATTGATTACATTATCCAACTTGATGAAGGAATTGAAGGGTCGCTGTCAACCTCACTGCGAATCAGGCGTATGGACTGTTCCAAAGCATTCATTCTGTCCAATTCAATAAGATCAGCGCTAATGCCTGCCCTTGCTGGGATATCGCCAAGGACAGGCATGCCGGGTCATAGCCGTTCACTGCTCTTATCGAATATTATCCCGGACGGAGAGGCACATGCTAACTGCCATCAATCCCTGGAATATGCGGATATATTCGGCCTCGACAAAGGTGTTGTTGAAGAGGAATCGCCAAATATCACCATTCCCACGGCAACCGAAGCATCAGCTTTGTCCAAGGCCAGCATTGGTACAGGTGATCGTTATGTGGCGATAATGCCAGGTGCGGCTTACGGCTTGGTCAAACAGTGGCCACCTGAGCATTTTGTCGAGACAGCAAAAGCTTTAATCCATGACTACTCATGCCGCGCCCTGATACTGGGGTCGAAGAAAGAATCAGAACTTTGCTCACGCGTCGCCTCAAGCATTGGGATGCAGGCAAAAAGCGTTGCCGGCCTTACTTCAATTCCTGAACTCTCTGCAATATTGCGAAATTCGTTGTCAGTAATATGCAATGATTCAGGCGGCATGCATCTCGCCTCGGCCTGCGGAGCCAGGCTGGTAGCGGTCTTCGGGATCACCGACCCCATCAAGACCGGCCCACTGGGAAGACACTTTAAGATCATAACCGTCGACGGGATCATTGGCCGGCGCGAGATAAGCAAAGATGACCCTGATGCCATATCAATACTGCGCTCGATTAAACCCCAGTCCGTTATCGATGCAGCAAAAGAGCTGATGGAACGAAGCAGTATAAAGTGAAACACTAAAAGTATAAGATAAAAAAGACAGGCGCAACAATTGCGGCATGGCACGAGACATTTCACGTTTGACGTTATACTTTTGACCTTTTTCTTATATGAGCAGACATAACATAGTCAGGGCAACCGCGATAGTAGGTATCCTCACAAGCATTAGCCGAGTACTGGGACTTGCCAGACAGATGCTTATGGCATATTTTTTCGGGACAGCGCTCGCCAATTCAGCCTTCGTACTGGCATTCAGAATTCCGAATTTGTTCAGGGCAATGTTTGGAGAAGGCGCCCTTTCCGCCTCTTTTATACCGGTTTTTACCAGGAACATGCACAACAAGGGATTGGAAGATTCCTGGCAACTTGCAAACAAGGTGTTTTCCCTGCTTACAGCGGTCCTCTCTGCAATCATATTAATAGTTATTGTCGGCATACAATTATACCGGCTACTCATCCCTATGGATGAAAAGACGGCGCTGGTACTTCCCCTGATGCAGATAATGTTTCCGTACATGCTGTTTATCTGCCTAGCCGCCTTGTCCATGGCCATCCTTAATTCCCTTAAGCGATTTACTGCCCCTGCCATATCACCCATCCTGCTGAATGTGATCTGGATAGCCGCCCTGCTCTTCCTCTGCCCTTTCTTCAAGGATTCAATGAATAAAGGGATATACATCGTGGCGATTACGGTTACATTTGCCGGAATCGCTCAATTCCTCGTGCAATATCCTGAATTACGCAGACAGGGCTTCAGGCTGAAACTAACTGCTGACTGGCGTGATGACAGAGTCAAAGACATGCTCAAGATGATGATACCTGTAGCCTTCTCCAGTGGCGTGGTTCTTGTGAACATCACCATTAGCAGTATTCTTGCGATGAGAATAGCCGACTGGGGCCCTGCCGCCGTTTATTATGCAGATGTCCTCGTCTATCTTCCGCTGGGGATGATTGCAACAGCGCTTAGCACTGTAATGTTTCCTGAGTTTTCTAAAATGGCGGCCGCCTCTGACATCGCAGGGATACGCACAAACCTTAACAGATCGATACGAGTTATTTTCTTCATAATGATCCCTGCCTCAGCAGGAATGACCGCATTATGCGAACCACTGGTGCGGTTCTTATATGAGTATGGCCGATTCACGCCTGAATCAACCTGCCATACCGTGAGCTATATGATCTTCTATGCACCCGGGCTGGTCGTCTTCTCGTTGTACAGAATTCTGCCGCCGGTATTCTACTCATTAAAGGACACCAAAACGCCTTTCATAGCTTCGGTAACAGCCGTGGCTGTCAATCTGATACTGAACATTATATTCATAACAGTACTTCCAAGGCACCTGAAACTTCCAGGATTGGCCGTGTCGTCAATCATCGCGAGCATTATAAACTGCATCATGCTCGGCCTTTCGGCGCGCAAAATGATTGGCGATATAGGATGGCCGGGCCTCGTGTCTTATGCAGTAAAGCCGCTTCTCGCATCCGCAATAATGGTTCTGGCCGCGTTATATGCTGAACATAATTCTTTCCTTTTGCTCAATGAGATCGGCATGCATCACAAACTTCAACAGGGCTTGTCCCTCTCTGCAGGCATTTTGGCGGGAATCGTGTCTTACGGCATCATCGGCACTCTGTTTTTCAAGAAGGAAGTACAGCTTCTGCTTGAATCCAGACGAAAACCTGCTTGACAGCATCAGCAATCAATCGTATCGGTAAGTTATGCGAATACTTAAAAATTATGTGGGCCGTGCGTTCCTTGTCACCTTCTTTATGGCATTGCTCATAATTACTTTTGTTGTGTCATTGAGCGTGATATTCAAACTTACAGATCTTCTGGCAAAAGACGTATCAGCCCGTCCCTTACTGTCAATACTTGCCACGAGTATCCCATTAGCACTGGTCTTTGCTCTTCCACAGGCAGGACTCATCAGCAGCCTTCTTGTTTTCGGCAGACTTTCTTCAGACGGGGAGATCACCGCCATGAAGGCAAGCGGCATTAGCCTGGAGAGCATAGTATCGACACCAGTGTTTTTCGGCATACTTATGGCAGTTTTGTCGGTATATATGCAAAATGAACTTTCCCCAAAGGCACATTACATGCAGAGGTATTATATGTCCCAGATGAGCACCTCCTCGATCTTCAGCATGTTCGAAGAAGGCCGCTACATCACAGAATACCCCGGACTGTCTATTCACATAGGGAAGAGAACCGACAACAAACTCTCTAAGGTGCGGGTTTATGACACAAGGGAAGATGGAATGAAGAGGGAGATAACCGCCAGGTCAGGAGTACTCATAAGTGACACGAACAGCTATGACGTCATAATGGAACTCGAGGGAGTGACAATAAAACCCTTCTCGAAAGACATACCGGATGCCGCTTACTGCGACCGATGGCCTATTCGCATCACCAAAGCTACTTTCAGCAAGACATACTTTGCAACAGTAAAGGACATGACGCTTGCAGACCTTGTCACAAGGATCCAGAATGTTTCAACATACCATCCAAACTTGTCTGGGAAAGCGCTGGATATACAGCAGATGAGTTATATGTTCCAATTGAACAAGCGAATGAGTTACGCAATGTCTTGCGTTGCCTTCATTGTGCTCGGCATCCCTCTCGGCATAAAGACACATAGACGCGAGTCATCCGTTGGCATTGTGATGAGTCTAGTCGCTGTAATGATTTACTACCTGCTCACCATGCTTGCCGAATACCTGGTAAAGACACCGGTATTGAGAGCTGATATAGTCGTGTGGTTACCGGTGATCGCCGCCACTTTTATCGGAATATTTCTGTTGAAGAAAAGTGAATAGACGATACGCGCCAAGCCCCTATTTAAACTCCACTAACGGAATCTTTTTGCCTCTTTCAGAAATCATTATCGCATTTACCGGGGGATAAAGGGTCCAGGAATCAGTCGTGCCGGCAAGTTTGGCCTCTCTGAAAGGATGGCGCAAAGACCGGCTCCGGTGATGGACTTGATATTTGAACCTGGCCAAGCCTTCCAGCGCAGCAAGTTCTGTCGGCTCAATATCTTTCCCGCAATACATGAAAATGAAAAACTTCATCAGATTTGGAGGCAAAGCAAGACGAGACAGGTCACTGGCTCTACGCAGGAGGCTTATCTCTTTGTAGACACGCCCTCTGTTCAGATCGATAAACAAAACATCAGCCCAGTCATAATCCCCTTTCCTGCGCAGGAAGATGTTCTGGTTACCCAGATCATGATGCACCACCCCGTTGTCGTGCATTCTCCGCACGCCTGCCGCTACTGACCCGAGAAGCGACCTGAGCTTATCCCCTTCGCACTCTCTGAGGTAAATATTCAGCAACTCCTCCTTAAAGCTCGAGAAACCATCGGCATACACCGATATATAGAAACTTGCAACGGTGCCCAGCTTGATCACATGTTCGACATAAGCCACAGGGACAGGAGTGCCCTGAATTGTCTCATACAGCCTCACGGCCGCCTCCCAGTTACGTCTTGCTTTAGTGTAGCCGCCGCCAGGGAGTAAATGCCTGACCGATGACGAAGACGGAAATGCCTTTATGACAACATCGATTTCACTTTCTCTGCCTGGAGCCGCTGATATTACAGTGATATTCCGTCCCTTGGTTATGATCCGCCCTGAGGCAAGATGGCTGTCTATGGATAGCAGATAGTCAACCATGGCATCGCATTTGTACTCATCCGCGATGCATATCCTGTATCTACCCTTCTTGATAATTTCCGGCATGGTCAGAGAATATGGGCGAAAAGCAGATTGGTCAAACCTCTTTATGGGATTTAATAATTTTATAATTTTATGACTTTCAAGCAGAAGGAATACGGTGTATATTTCCAATCCATTAAATATGAGCAAGGACAAAAACATACCAGTGATTAAAGTCAGCCCTGTAAAGGACGACGATGTTCCTGTGTCGAGACAAGGTGAGAAGACTGTGCTCATCACTGCATCCGCTTTCCCAGGTACCGCTGACCCTGTCATTAACACGACTGACTATAATGTCATCCGCAAGATAGGCGAAGGAGGAATGGGCGCTGTTTATATGGCACAGGAGGTGCGGCTGAACAGGTACGTCGCCATAAAGCGGCTCCACAAGGAAGCACTGGAGAGTCATGGGCTCAGGCAGAGGTTTTCCACAGAAGCCAAGCTTATTGCCGCACTCAACCACATTTACATAGTACATGTCTATGCCCTCGAAGAAGACGCTCAGGGCCCGTATATAGTCATGGAATACGTCTCCGGACCTGGAAAGCCTGTCGGAGCAGACTTACCGTCGAATCCTTTCACACTTTTCGAGGCCATAAACAAAAACGGCCCAATGCCAGTATACGAAGCGGTGGATGTTCTCATTAAGCTGACCAGAGCCATTGAATATGCGCATCAGTCCGGTGTCATACACAGAGATCTCAAACCGTCTAACATTCTGATAGACTCGAGCAGCGAGCCGAAGATCGTTGATTTCGGGCTCGCCAGAAACATGAAAGAGTCTTCTGGTCTTACCGTAGCGGGAGATAAAATGCTTTCGCTGGGTTACGGTGCACCAGAACAGGAGGTCGATGCCTCCAGCTCAGATCAGCGAGCCGACATTTACGGGCTTGGTGCGATTATGTATTACTGCCTCACGGGTAATAATCCCCGTTTTTTCAGAGAAAGCGACGTCCCTGAACAGGTCCGCAAAGCGCTCGTAAAGGCCCTATCCCCGGACCGCGACAAAAGATGGACATCAGCCTCTGAACTGCTGGCGTCACTGATCGACATCAAGACCAATATAACAGTACAGATCCCGACAATTAAGACATCCTGGCGCTGTAAATGGTGCGAAACTGTCAATCCGGTAAACATCGCTTTCTGCAGTAAATGCGGATGGGATGGCAGTGAGCGCTGCGCAGAATGCGGATCCGACACCCGCTTCGGAATACCCTACTGCGGGTTGTGCGGGGCTGATGCTCGCGAATACGAACGGGCCGCATCTTTCTGCTCCGCCATGAAAAACGACTTCGCCTTAAAGAACTATGCGGAAACCATCAACAGAGGAAAGCGATTTACCGGCTTCAAACCCATAGGACTCAACGGCAGCAAAATACTTGAAGAAGTCTCCAGACTGGTAGAAAAATCGGAATATAGCATCCGCAGGATCGAGGAGCTCAGGCTGCTTATACCCGCACATTTGAGTAGTGCAGAATACGAGAGCGCCTTGTCGAGCATCACAGAATACGAATCACTTTGTCCCGACAAATCCTGGACTAAAACCAAAGCCGATATACCGGCAATGCAAGCAGAAATGGCTATCGTCAAAATAGACAAGGCCATTGCGTCCAGACAATGGACACTTGCCATACATATGTGCAGAAAAGTCATTGAGCAGGGTGGACGCCAGACAACTGTTGCCCGCAAAAAGCTCATTAAGATCCAGCTGCTGCGCGAGATCATAATGGTTAAATATGCCATGGAGTCGGTCTTTGCCGTTGTTTTTATCTACATCGTATCCAGCGCTCCGGTCTATAAGCTCATGGCCCCCAACTTCCCATCTCTTATGAACTCGATGTATAAGCCGATCAAGTATATGCACGAAGAAACGCTTCTGGGCCCCATGCTTGAATGGTATGCACACCTTTTCAATGCCAGCTACATGCTTATGCCTCAATCACCGGGCACCGCAACCGAAACCAGCGACATTCTCAATGCGACAATGATCATGAGCCTGATGCGCGAGGATTACCAGAGGGATCTGGCAATTACCGAGGAGGAGTTCGCCACCAAACTTGAATTACTGCCGGAGAATCAGTTATCGGAATTATCAGAATTGCAGATGAATCTTCAGCAAGCAGGAGATTATGACGCCTGGTCGTTGGTGCGGGACGAAATTGACAGGTTTACCCTTGTTCGGACAGTAAAAGAATCGGATATCGTGAACTCCTCAGTAGAGTTGTCGGTCCTGCAGAAGTCCTATATTGACATGGTCGACAATTTACAAATGAACAAGGAAAGCCGCTTGTTCTCTGCCGCCCAGGCATATATCAACAATCTTCTTGAGCTCCAGAAGAAGCTTACAATATCGAGCCAGATGGAAGCGGCAGAGGCCGTTAGCCAGGAAATGAAGAAAGTGAAAGCCGAGCGAGGCATCAAAACCGAAGCGGCAACTGAAAGCGGAGAAAAAACCAGTGCCACCGCAATTTTCAGAACCAGGATGAACCCCCGCCAAACCCGTACCGACTCTGGAGTAGCACGCATATTACTTCCCCAATCTTGAAGTTTATACTGGAAATATGCACCGGCTAGTCTATATTCCTCGTTCCTTTCATGTACGGAAGGGATAGCCGGTTCTTATCATAGTAAATGACATGATTGTTTCGGCAGTTTGATGATGGGTCATAGATTTTAGACAACATAAAGAATCAAGGATAGAAAATGGCAAACAACGAGAATCACCTGATGGACAGCATTGTGTCACTATGCAAAAGGCGCGGCTTTATTTTCCAAAGCTCTGAAATATATGGCGGACTTAGCGGATTCTGGGATTACGGACCACTGGGCTGTGAACTCAAGAAGAATATCCGGGAATCCTGGTGGAGAAACACGGTACAGAAGCGGGAAGATGTCGTAGGTTTGGATGCGTCCATAATTATGCACCCCCGCATATGGGAAGCCTCCGGACATCTGGCCGGCTTCGCAGACCCTATGGTTGACTGCCTGGAATGTAAAAAGCGCTACAAGGCTGATAATCTATGCGAAGAACAGGGACAGAAACTTATTAAGACAGATAAGGGCTTTGCACTGCCGGAAGGCATCAAATGCACGGCCTGTGGCTCCAAGGCGATGACTGAACCAAAAGCCTTTAATCTTATGTTCAGAACGTTTGTCGGCCCTGTCGAGGACGAGACCTCCGTAGCATACCTGAGGCCTGAAACCGCCCAGGCGATATTTGCGCAGTTCAGCAATGTACTTTCTGTATCACGGCAGAAGGTACCCTTTGGAATCGCACAGATCGGCAAGGCGTTCAGAAATGAGATCAATCCGCGCAATTTCACCTTCCGGTCACGCGAGTTCGAGCAGATGGAGCTGGAATTCTTTGTGAAGCCCGGGACCGACAAACACTGGCACCATTACTGGGTGGAGGAACGGCTGAAATGGTATCACTCTATCGGCCTTAGCGCTGACAGCCTTGAGAAATACGTATACAAGAAAGATGAGCTTGCTCACTACGCTTCCGCCTGCGTCGATATCATGTTCAAGTTCCCGTTCGGTCTGCAGGAACTCGAGGGCGTCGCCGCCAGGTCTGACTTTGACCTGAGCAGACACCAGCAGTTCAGCGGCAAATCGATGGAATACTTCGATCAGGACACTAATGAAAAGTTCATTCCACACGTCGTTGAACCTTCTGCCGGTGTCGACCGTATTGCATTGGCTTTGTTGTGCAACGCTTACAGGGAAGAATGGATACCCAAGGACGAATCGATGGGCGGAGTGATCGAGGCTGAACCAGGTAAGCCGGTCCCCGAGAATTACGAGGCCAGAACAGTTCTCAAGTTCAGCCCCCGTATTGCACCTTTCAAGGCTGCAGTATTCCCTCTACTCAAGAACAAGCCGGAACTTGTCGAAAAGGCCAGGAAGATATTCGACACACTGAATAACAGATGGCCCTGCTTCTACGACCATACCAGTGCCATAGGCCGGCGCTACAGAAGGCAAGACGAGATCGGGACGCCTTACGGCATCACAATCGATTTCCAGACGATTACGGACAATACCGTGACCTTGCGTGACCGGGACACTATGAAACAGGAACGGATCTCGGCAGATAAACTGACCGATAAACTGCAGGAGTTATTGGCGGATTAATCCTGATGAAAGCCCTTAAAAAGATCCTTGCAAAGGTGCAGGCCGGAGAAATGACAGCAGCACAGGCCCTGCAAGCCCTCGATGTATTTGAAAAGGATCTGGGCTTTGCCAAGGTGGATACAGACCGACAAAGGCGACGCGGGTTTCCAGAAGTAATCTTTTGTCAGGGAAAGACTGCAGAACAGATCATAAGGATAATGAGCGCTCTTTCCCGCAATGGTCAGGATGTCTTTGCCACTAGATGCACTGCAGATCAGTACCGCGAAATAGCTGTCGCTTACCCAAAAGCGCGTTACGACAAAAATGCCCGTATAGTCTCAATGGATATCAAACCTGGGCAGAAACGTCGGAAGCTGGGCAGGATAGCTGTCATATGCGCAGGCACTTCGGATATACCGGTTGCCGAAGAAGCGGCGTTGACCGCCGAACAGCTTGGAGCAAAGGTTGAACGCATATTCGACATCGGCGTAGCCGGACTACATCGCCTGATGAAGCATCTCCCCACCCTGCGTAAATGCAGAGCTGTCGTGGTGGTAGCAGGAATGGAGGGCGCTTTACCATCTGTGGTCGGAGGTCTTATTGACAAGCCAATCATCGCAGTACCTACCAGCATAGGATATGGGACCAATCTGGGAGGAATCACCGCCCTGCTGGCAATGCTGAACACTTGCGTACCCGGAATCTCCGTTGTAAACATCGACAATGGATTTGGAGCTGGCGTTGCGGCAGCGTTGATCAACAGGACTGTATAAGATGAGAATGGTCAGATTTGACAGCATTGGCGGCGCCAGCGGCGACATGATACTCGCCTCGCTTATCGGCCTTGGCGTTGACGTCGCGCTTCTGAACACAAAGCTGAACACCCTGAACATCGGCCGGTTACAAATCAGGGTAGAGCCATTTGCTTCACATGGTCTTAACGGCCTTAAACTCGTTATAGATTGTCCCCACGAACACCATCATCATCGCGGCTTAACCGAAATCGTGTCTCTGATAAATGCATCCTCGCTCAACGCAGAGACAAAGAAAACTGCTGGTGCAATATTCAGAAGGCTGGCCGAAGCAGAAGGCAAAGTGCATGGGATACACCCCGACAAAGTTCATTTCCATGAAGTAGGTGCTATTGATTCAATCATCGACATAGTCGGCATATGCATTTGCCTGGAGACACTCGGCACCTTTCGTGTCACCTTCAGCTCCCTGCCTACTGGTCATGGTGAGATAATGAGCCAGCATGGTGTTTTGCCTATCCCTGCCCCGGCAACAATGGAACTGATGAAAGGCTTTACCATGAGCCAGGTTGATGAACCATTTGAACTTCTCACACCTACCGCAGCGGCTGTGCTTACAACTTTGTGGAGCAAACCTGACGAAGATGAGACGCATACTGTCGGAGCAACATCCAGCTCGTTCGGCAGCAGAACACTCCGATCGCGACCTAATCTGCTTAGAGCAACACTGCTGGATTCCGTTTCCACTGCTAATACATCTTCGGACAGCTGTGTTGTACTGGAATGCAATATAGATGACTCGACCCCTGAGGTCATTGGCGCACTTGCTGAAAAGCTTATGGAAAACGGCGCTCTGGACGTAACACTGACGCCCCTTCACATGAAGAAATTCAGGCTTGCCACCATGCTGACAGTGATCAGCAAACCTTCCGATGCAACGAGCTTTATTGAGATGATACTCGCACACTCAACTACTTTCGGGATCAGGGAATATACATGCAAAAGACACATCCTTGACCGCAAGCACGAAACAGTCAAGACTCCGTATGGCGAGGTAAGGATTAAGCTCGGGCTTCGCAACGGTAAGGCCGTTACATCATCACCTGAGTACGAGGACTGCCTGGTTTTAGCCCAAAAGCATAATATTCCGCTCAAGACAGTCCAACAGTCTGCACTGAACAGTTTGACAAGGTAGACTGCGACCTCTTAAGACAACATCGGCCGAACCTGCATTTCTCACAGCCTTTGTGATAAATGCACCCTACGAGTTCGACTCCAATGACGCATTTTGACAGCATGACTAAATTATCATTCTGTTCATTCTGTCGTAAATCTTTGGTTGTGGCTATTTGCCACGCTAGGACAACATCTAGCGAACCGCAAATACATTGATAATTTAATTCGGCATACGGGATTAGTTCTTTACTTACCAGCGCTAAATATTTAATTTATCGCCTGCTTCATATTCCATGGGCGGTTAGCTCAATTGGCAGAGCGCCAGCTTTACACGCTGGATGTTGTGGGTTCGAGTCCCACATCGCCCACCAACTATTATCGGGGCGTTCACTAACCATGAACGCCCTTTATATTTCCCTGATATTACAGTACTTATGCAGATATTCTTTTGAAGCATAGAAAATTGGGCTTTTGTATCGTTTCATTGCATAAAGGTAAATTCAGCTAGGGTCAGGTGGTAAAATCAGCTAGGGTCGTTTTTACGGCAGTATAGCCAGTTTGGAAGCAGTTTGGCGACATACAGCAACATTCCTGACATGAGACTAAAATGTTTCTCATGGGGCATACTAATATTAAAACTACGGCGGGCTATCAAAGTGCTGTGTTTACCAAGCTACAGGAAGATATGAATACGGCGACAAGGAATATTGAGAAGATGCTGAGCGGGAAGTGAGGGGGTGGCTGATTTCAATTGCTAGTTTTCATCGTCAAAAGTGTCAGAAATGTGGCAACTTAAATGGGATTTACAAGAGGAAATATCACTCATTCGGGACTGAATAATTGACAGCCACTCTTAACATTAGTTGCCTTCCCGTCAAAGGGGCTGTTTGCAGATGTGCAGACACCATAATCTAGAAGACTGAAATGACCGTCTAGTCTGCAAAAGAAGTTGCATTTGCCACAATCGCCAAGCTTCGGCTCAATTACTGGAGCTCCCCATCTCTTTGCCGTAATCTCTGAATGCTCTATTGCCTCATCTTCCTCCGCCGTTGTCCCAGTTCCTTCGCCATTACCAATAGTAATTTCTCCATTCATACAGGAAAGCCACTTGTCGTCTTGAAGTCTAATATCCCATTGTGGGTCGCCGGTAACCATGGACATTGACCGCAATACAAATCCATTGTCAAATTGAATTGATAATTCCGGAACTCTGCCTTCTACTGTGATTTCTTTCACCTTTAGATTAACAAGCTGTGAGATATGTTTCGCAATCTCTGGCATACTATTGGAACTTCCGTAAATAATCTTCTTATCACTCTCTAATCGCCAGTCCCATTCAAATGAAATGCATACTTCGCCACGTTCATGATATTGCCTCGAATTGCTTAATGGCTGGAGCTTGCCGAGTTCAAGAAATATAGCAGAACCATATCCGCACCAAGGAAGGGAAACGCTCATGCCAAACAACGGGCTCACAAGATTGTTAAACTCCGATATTGATACAGTTTTCATTTTTTATCTGAACAGTAACCTTTTACAATCAACCCTCTATTTCGCCCCAGCTAATTCCCCTGCCTTATGGTCACCCCAACGTCATACCGTAATGTTGCAGGCGGAGAGTTGGTATTCCACAAAACTATTTCAGACAGATTATTACTGGTTGCGTCTACATATGCCAGATTTCTGTTAAAAGATAAGTTAAGGCTATTAGTCAGTCGGTTGCCGGAACACACCAGCTTTGTCAAATTAGTGCTGGAAATTAAGTTCAAAGCAGTTAGTTGATTTCGGGAGCAATTCAAATCCTGTAGTCTTGCTGAACCTGAAACATCCAGATTCGTTAATTGATTTTGATTGCACCATAATAGCGTTAAATTGGTGTATCCAGACATATTCAAGCTGGTCAGTTGATTGTTGTAGCAGCCAAAAGTTTGAAGACTGGCACAACCAGAAATATTCACATCTAAAAGGCGTTGGTTTATCCACAGAAAATAAGCCAGATTACTACATCCCGAGACATTGACCCCCTTTGCTTCTCCTCTCTCGCTCTTTAGGGTACGAAGCCCTAGACAATCTGAAGCATCCAAATATTCCATAGGAAATGAAGGGCTTTCAAAGTCAGAAAACTCTTTGAAATCAGAGTCTGTCAGCTTCTTTACCGATAGAGCTGTAATGTTAGCCACCAGCCAATCATACAAGGCAGGATTAGCGAAGCACTGGTTTTCGCCTACATAGGTTGCCTTATCAGGGACAAAGAAACAAGTTACCGCCGAACTCCGTGGTGACCATACAGCCAGAATACTTTGTTTTGCCCCGTCCTTAAATGTAATTGTAATATTGCATACCGTTGTTCTTCTTGGCTCATTGTTTAGCTTGGGATAGGTATAAGACCCGCTCAAAGAACATGCATTACATAAGGAATCAATTACAGCTCGGTTAGTCGTGGTAAATGATGTAGGAGAAAAGACGCTATCCGTGGAAACGTCTACTTGTTGAACGGATTCAGGTTTTATCTTTTTAAGAGCCTTGTACCTTTTCTGGTTAGGGGTCTGACTTACGCACCCAGACAAGCCGACCAGCAGGCTAATCACGACCAAAATATTAACAATCTTCATTACGTGCACTTTACCACCCCCGTTACAGATTGTCAGCAGGATATGGCAGGAATTCTTTTGCTTATGCCCTTGAGAAACAGGCTTAGATATTATAATAATCGGGAATGAAGAGGTTGTTTGATAGAATTACGCATAACCCGATAATCTATGCGTTCATCACGATTCTAGCGTCTTGGTTTATCATATTAGCAATAAATGCTGTCTTCAATTGGATATGGGTTCTTAATCATGAGCCAGATATAGGTCAAACAGTGCTAGATTATTATGAGCACTGCTTTGTTATGTCATCCATCTTGGTCTCCATGCAGTTTCCAGCATTACTGATTGTTTCAATTGTAGCGGCGGTAATACGTAGACGATACAGTGTAGTTCTTGGCATTTCCTCTGCTATTTTAATGTATATATTATCATGTGTCGCCCCGATTGTTAAAATATTACCAGACCCCCACTTCATTCTGTATATTGTCGGCTTCCCATTGCTTGCATCATCACTTCAATGGTTTCCCGTAAGAGTCAAAGGCAGTGAGCCAGCAACGCCACCTAAGCCTTAAATCTTACTCGCATTTTCTATTAACGTCATCGCTATCCGCTCCTTCTGCTCCTGTTCGCTAAGTCTTCTTGCCTCCATCCGACGGTATTGTGCCCAGAGATTCTTTTGCCTCTCTTTCAGTATTTGAGGAGGGGTTTCTGCTATCATCTCATCAATGTATTGCAGGTTCTTCTTGGCAAATGATTCAGGCTCTATCTTGTCTGCCATTTTGAACAATGCTTCTGCTTCGTTCAGTTCTAATTTCGCAAGATGGCATGAAGCAGCACCGTTCAGGCATCCCATATGGTTATTATTCTTTTCAAACCCTATCGCAAAAGAGTCGCAAGCCCTGTCATAGAGTCCGTTCCTGTAGAGTTCTATGCCATAAAAGTAACAAAGACTAGTGTTATTGGAATCTTCCGCCAACTCCTGAGCATAGAAAATCCGCCTTGCATTATCGTTTGCAGTAACCGCCCCTTTATATGCCAACAATAACTGCGATAATGGACTAGCTGGATTACTGAGATTATCTTTAATAGTAGTCTCAAGGGTGTTTATCAGTTGGGCTTCTCTGAGTAGCGATATTTCATCCCGTTTGTCAGGGGGATTAGGTTGCTTTGCCTGACATTGCTTCCGGTACTTCTTGATAATATTTTGTATTTTGCTCATGAATGGGAATTATCCAGAAAGCGTGTTGTAAAAGAAGCTGATATATTACAATGCATATTTCTTTAAATCCATCATTGCAAGTCAGCCATCTCAGTATAATAATGTAGCCAATCTCAAGGGTGGCAATATGAAGAAGAAATCAGGACTAAAGCTGGTAGTGTTCGGTAAAGGGCTAACAGCAAGACAGGCTTCCAAGTATCCGTTCAAGAAAGGCAAGTCATATCTGTTCCTAGGCGAAATAGAGAATATGAAGGGGCACTGTGCTGTTGCTGACCTGAAGACTGGCAGAATATATACAGGTTATCATATAGAGAACTTTACTGAGGAACGCATTGAATCGTAGATTATGAAACAGATTAAAAGCATAGTTCGTTTCTGTGCATTCTTTATATGCACGGCTTATATTACATCGTTTCTCATCATTGGCGGTCTCTGTATTCCTGTTATTACAATTAGATTACTGAGCGTGAGCAACTATGCCGAATCTGTTTCTATGATTATCAATAAATACGGTTTGGCTTATTGCACGGAATTCTTGACGTGGTTCAACCTAATAGCCTGTGCAATATCAGTCTTTGTCTTTAAAATGCTTGATGGCGAACTGTGGATAGCTGGCAATCTAGTAAAAAGTCACCGTATGTGGCGTAATCTGTTTAGACGAAACACGCTGGCGGGGACTCAGTCAACCATATCAAATAGTTCTAAACCACAATTCATCTGTTGCTTCTGTGGGCAAACAATTATCAACACCGAGACCGAGCCGTATATTATGTCAGTAAGCAATTCTCAAGCATTACAGGGCAAGGACGAAGGAAGCCAGAACTTGCATTGTCATGTCAAATGCTTGGAAGGCAAACTAACAGCTGGAGTTCCCCTGTTGAAGTGAATATAGGCGGCAAAAGGATGAATAATACTAAATCAACGAACCCCTTTGAAAGATTGAATGTTGGTGCATTGAGAAAGCCTGCGAAATCTCTGACGATACAGGACATTATGCCTAAGGCAGATGGCATATGTTTCGGGGTGATGATTTCAGATATGTCTATTCGCTTAGGAGGAGTTCTAGCCGATATAAATAACTTCAGCTGTCTCTTTAAAAGTCTAAATACATCTTATTCGGAGAGTTCGCTGCTGGAGATAAGAAAAAACAATATAATTATTGAGGGAGACATAAGTATACCTTGCGAAATAAGACCGTTTCTTGTTTCTGACGCAGAGACGGTGTACATCCGATGCGAAGATTCAAGCGAAACATACAACTGGACGCTTGATTCCAGCATCATAAGCACCAACGACATAATTGGTCATTTGTCTCATGATATCGGTGTATATTATATGGCAAATACTGATGCTAAATGGATGCTGATGTTTAGAGATGATGAACCGTTTATATATATAGCAGCAGATTCAAAGATGATAACGGAAATGAGCAATAAGCACCCAGAGAGCTTAATGCTAATATCAAATAATTATCTTTTGAATCCTTAGTCTCGTTCTTTGAATATGACGCTTGGGGAAATCATTGACAAAACAAGAGGTCTCTTTAGGTAAAGCATCTATGCATAATATATTTTACGTTTCCGTTTTAATAATGGCTTTCATTAATCTTGTTTGGCTGATTTATGCAGGTTATTGCTTGTATTCGCATTTAAAAGACTCTTCATGGAAGCCTAAATGGTTCTACAACAATAAACATTCTGTTCTGTCATATATTCTATACCTGTTTGCCAGTGTATTTATCTCATCGTTTCTTTTGTATTATTTGTTTGTCAAAAGGTAACCATCCCTCTACCGGCTCTCTCCTTGGGCATCTCCTTGGGCACTCACATCGGGCATCTCATGGCTGGGCTAGAACTTTATATACAGTCTAAAAATATTTTATCAGGATTTCTCAGGGCTTCTTCGTCTTCTTTTCGCCTTTTCTCAGCCTCAATCTCTTCCAGTAGCGTTTTTGCTAGAGCCATTTTCCAGTCAGCATCAGCATTATCAGGAAGCGATATTACAGCGATTAGTTTTCCGCCTTCGCCAATAACAGCATGAGTCTTTGGGCTTAAAGCATTCAGTAGCCCTGATTTTGCATTATTAACGCTTCTCATTAATTCTTCTGTATTATTTGAACTTGCCCATCCAGAACATACCGCACCCATCAGCTCCACTTTTAATGAATTTAGAGATTTTAGAGCAGAAATAGCGTCCTGTTCCGAAATCACCTTAAATAAAATCTGGTCAGGACTCACCATAATTGCATAACCGGAATCAAGTGCTGCAATCCTGAGGTCAGCCA
>CAMCYG010000003.1 GCA_945883775.1 Victivallis vadensis | reverse complement strand
GGGCTAGCCGTTCAATGTCCAGCCTTCGCGGTATTTCTTGCTAAGTAGCGCGTTGGCTTCGTCGCAATCCGTGACCTTTCCGCTGGCGCCGTCATAAGATATTTTCTTGCCGACCCTGTATGCCACGAGTCCGAGTAGCATGGTCTCGGACATTTTGCCGGCATAGTCAAAGTCACAAGACGTCTTGAGGTTTCCTTTGCAGGCATCAATCCATTCCTGCTGAAAAGCTCCAACATCAGGGATGATGTTCTCAGTTGAGCGAGGCTTGTAGTATGTCATGTCGGCCTTAGACCCATATGGCATCACAATCCTGGAGTCGAAGTCGGCAATGATATAGCCTTGTGAGCCCTTGAACATCGCGCCATGTCCGATATTCTTTAGGTTCACGTATCCCTTTGGGGAGGTTGGCATTTCGCCGCCCTGGAACCAGCTTGCTTTTATTGCAGGTCGCCAATCATTTGCGGGAATATCGAATGTGGCTTTTAGCTCGACTGGTGTGACTTCGGGATTGAACTTCTCGCCGCTCGCCTCTATGGAAGTCGGTACTTCTGCATCAATGGCATTCCATGCCAGATCCATTGTGTGGGCGCCCATATCGCCTACCTGACCGGTTCCGAAATCCCAGTACATATTCCAGCTCAAGCAATTTGAGCCGCAACCTCCGGCGAAATAGCCGGGATTATAAGGATGAAACTGGGCTGGGCCAAGCCACAGATCGTAGTTGAGTGTCTTTGGCGGTTCGCCCGCGGCGGGAAGGTAGCCTGGTCTTCTAATCTGTCTATCGCCCCATGCGTAAACACTCTTGAGCTCTCCTATCGCGCCATCTTTGACGAGTTCCCTGACGCGATTGAAATTGGGGATAGCGTGGCGCTGGGTGCCGATCTGTGTTGCGATCTTGCCCTTGTTCTTTAAATAAGTCGCTCTTACGAGGCGCGCTTCTTCGACTGATATGGCGACCGGCTTTTCGCAGTATACGTGGAAGCCGCGATTCATTGCCCACATGGTGATTATGGCGTGGCTGAAGTCGGGCGTGCATATGACCACCGCGTTGATGTCTTTCTGTTCCAGACATTTTCTCCAGTCTTCGTATTGTTTGGCTTTAGGGAATACCTCAGCGGCCTTAGCCAGATTGTTTTTATCAACATCGCATATGGCCACTACGTTCTCGCCTTTGATGGCGTTATAGTGTGCGGTTGCCCGGCCATAGGCACCTATTAATGCTATGTTCAGTTTGTTGCTCGGTGCATCTTGTCCGAAAATAGATCCGCGGGGAAGCATTAGCCCGGTACCGGCAACTGCCAGAGATGTGAGGAATGAGCGTCTTTTAATGATGATGACCTTTCAATTTCAGTTTTTGCGAAAAACAGTACGCGAAAAGAAATAAAATATTGGTTTGTCAGTGAGCTGGATGCAAGAAGAAATCTCAAAACTTTACGCAGAAAAACATTGAGTTGCCCCTTTTTATTAAATACTTTAACTCGAGTTTGTTTTTCAACAACTGAAAGGAGCAGGTATGTCGTCTCTGATTCAAATGGGTGTTATCGATTACTCGATAATGGCTATCTATGTTATGTTCGTCCTAGGAATCGGCTGGGTTCTCAAGCGTTATATGAAGACCAGTTCGGACTTCCTGATTTCCGGTCACTCGATCCCGACGTGGGTAACCGGTATTGCGTTCATCTCTGCCAATCTTGGCGCGCTTGAGCTTGTCGGTATGGCGGCCAGCGGTGCGAAGTACGGAATGATGACATGTCACTTCTATTGGATCGGTGCGATCCTTGCCATGGTCTTCCTTGCAGTATTCATGATGCCGTTCTATTATGGATCAAAGGCGCGTTCAGTGCCTGAATACCTGAATATGCGTTTCGACGGCAGGGTGCGCTGTCTTAATTCCATCACTTTTGCTGTGATGACGGTCTTTGCTTCCGGCATCTCAATGAATGAGCTGGCTAAGCTTCTTCATTCGATTCTCGGGTGGAACTACCATATCAGCCTCTGGATATGCTCAGGCGTTGTGCTTGTTTATGTGCTCAAGGGCGGTTTGACCTCTGCTATCTATACTGAAGTCCTGCAGTTCTTTATGATAGTGCTGGGTTTCGCGCCGGTGGTTTGGCTCGGACTCAAGGATGTCGGCGGCTGGACGAAGCTCAAGGAGACGCTGACCGGGGTGGCGACAGCGCCTCAGGCGCTTGGCTTGGGCGAGAATGCCTATGCTCCCAATGCCTGGACAAGCACCTGGGATGTGATGTTCAAGGGTGTCGACCAGAATGCAATGGGCGTTGACTGGTTCGGAATGGTGTTTGGCTTGGGCTTTGTGTTGGCGTTCGGCTACTGGTGCACCAACTTCCTGGTGGTGCAGAGGGCGATGGCTGCCAAGAACATGGCTGCGGCGCGACGCACCCCGCTCGTCGGTGCCATTCCAAAGATGCTCATTCCTCTCCTGGTCATTCTGCCCGGTATGATTGCCGTAGGACTGGCTTCGGCGGGCTCAGGCGATATCAATAAAGCAAGCTATCATCTGCCACGTAAGGCGATTGAGCTGACAGTCTGTCAGGAAGCTGTTCCTGTGTTGAAAGAGGCAATTGCCGCAAATCTCGACAGCAAGGCTGCCGCCAAGAAGTTAAGTGACGCTGTCAAAGAGACTCTGAGTCCTGCAAAAGTCGGTGTTCTTATGACTGTGGCGAAGAATAATCCCGCCAAGACCGACCTCGATCTGGCTGATGGTATACGCTGCAGTGCCGAGAATGACTATAGCGGCGTGATCGTCTCATTGGTTACGCGTTATTGCCCCGCCGGTCTGCTCGGTCTGGCACTGACTGCCTTGCTGGCCTCTTTCATGTCCGGTATGGCCGGCAATGTAACGGCGTTCAATACCATTTGGACCTACGACCTGTATCAGGCATTCCGTCGCTGGATGAAAATGGCAGAGAAGAGCGACGATCATTATATGTGGATGGGCAGGGCGGCCACGGTTGTCGGCATTATCGTGAGTATCGGCTGTGCATATTTTGCGGCACTGTACAATAACGCTATGGACATTATCCAGCTGGTGTTCGGGTTCGTCAATGCCCCGCTGTTCGCGACATTCATCATGGGTATGTTCTGGAAGCGCGCTACTGCCAGTGGCGCATTTTACGGACTTCTTTGTGGTACGCTGACATCTGGAATATTCCATGCGTTGACCATTGCCGGGACAAATGCACCGGGCGTCAAGGGCGGTTACATGAGCATACTGCACACATTCCCGAGTGAGATGGCGCAGAACTTCTGGCTTGCCATATTTGCCTTCAGCGTCTGCCTTGTTCTGACCGTTGTCATCTCTCTGATGACCAAGCAGGCCAAGACTGATAAGGAGTTGACAGGGCTGGTTTATTCGCTTACGCCCAAGCAGATTGAAGACGATTCTGCATGGATATTCCGGCCTGCAGTTGCAGGAACGATACTGATCATAATCTGTGTTATCATCAATATAATATTCTGGTAAACAAAGGAGATAATCATGGGACTAGATATAAGATTACCGATAGGGATGATGTTCAGCCTGCTGGGCGTTTTGTTGTGCGGTTACGGTTTCTTCACGAAAGCCAACGCCGATATGTACCAGCATTCGCTAAATATCAATATTAATATGGTGTGGGGTGTTGTGCTTGTCGTCTTCGGCCTTTTCATGCTGATTTCCGCGAATATAGCGAAGAAAGCGGCAGGAGATGGCAAGGCGAAGTAAGGAAACGATCTTTGCTTATGTAGCGGCGCTTGTGTCAAGCGCCGGCGGAGAAGACTGAAGACCTGCGCATGACACATGCGCAGCTACAGCGAGGAATATAATTTCCTGTTCGAAGCGGCGCGGCTTACCGCGCCGAATGAGCAGATACGAAGGAGCCGATATGAATAAAATAGTTGATGATGCCAGTGCGCGTAAGGAAATAATCAGACTTGCGAAGACAGCCAAGTTGGACATCAAAGGCGGGAAGATGCGCAGGACTTCGTCACGTTTCTGTCTGGGCGTTGAGCATGGCGATTATAACGGAACCGAACTGTTCGGCGTTGGTACCGATAGATTCATCTGGCTGGCATATAAACCCAATGCGCTTGGCAAGATCCGTCTCTTCTCTGGCAACTTCGAGTCCGATGGTGTGATCGAATTCAAGTCCGGTCAGACGCCAGCCCCTAAATCAGCCGCGATTGCAGATACCTGGGCGCGCTATGCCTATGGAGTGGATTATGTGCTCAGGAAGGCTGGATACAAATTGACCAGAGGTTTTGACGCAGTCCTGATTGGTAATATACCCGGCGGCGGAATGTCGCGCTCGGCTTCGCTTTGCATAAATCTAATGCTGACCACGCTTGAAGTAAATGGCATCAGTATCAAGGACGGCATGAAAATTGTCGACATGTCTCAGGCAGTGGAGAATGATTATGTGGGATCGCCCTGCGGCAAACTCGACCAGATAATGATATATTTTGCAAAGGCTGGGATGGGTACACATTACAGCCCTTCGAAGCGTACAATAAAGTATGTCTCTCTTGGCAAGGGTGCGTCCGATTTCAGGATCGTAAGCCTTGACACCGGAACAGTCCGCCCTGGTCTTGAAAAATCATCCTACAAAGTCCGCAGGGCAGAGTGCGAGAAGATGGCGGAACTGGCCGGAGCCGAGTTTGGGATAAAATGCCTTGCCGATGTTAAGACCGATAAGCAGTACAAGTCGATAATTGACAGGTTTCAGCGGCGTCAGCCTGATCTTTGCGACAGGCTGACTTACATATTTAAGGCCCAGAAGCGGTTTTATGAGATGATGGAAGCCTGGAAAGCCGGCAAAATAGAGAAGGTAGGTTCCATATTCCGTGCAGATGGTGTCGGCCTTCGCGATGAATACAAAATCTCCGGCCCGGAACTTGAGACAATGTGCGATATAGTCAGGACCGTGCCAGGCGTATACGGTGAGCGTATGCTCGGCGGCGGCGACAAAGGAGCAGCCGGTGCCATCGTTGCTGCTAATTCGGTAAAAGCTGTGAGGGAAGCCGTTAATAGTGCGTATCCCAGGAGCAGGCCCGCATTTGCCGACAAATACGCAGTCCACGTCTGCAAGGTCGTCGATGGCGTGAAAGTATTGCCTGGCTGCTGATAGCCAGTCAGACCGGTCCGACATGTCAGACTAGTCCGACAAGAAATCCATGAAAAAATACGCAAAATTCTTCTTGTCTTGTGTGATTCATTATGATTACATCTGATTGTATCTAATCATAAGTAATCACATATGAGCATAGAGCTAAACACGGGTCTTGCGGTGGAAAGGCAAAAGAAGATTAGGGAAATCCTCAAGCAGAGCGGCTTTATCAGTGTCGAAAAGCTCTGTAATGAACTCTCTGTTTCGCCTGCAACAATACGCCGTGATCTGGCTGAGCTTGATGAAAAGGGAATGGTCCGCAGGGTTCATGGCGGTGCCATGGCGGTTGACACCAATTTCGATGAGCCAGGCTTTGATGACAAGACCGCCAAGGCTGCCAAACAGAAACAGAAGATAGCCGAGCTAGCACTGTCTTTCGTGAAATCATCGTCGTCCATTTATATAGATGGCGGAAGCACGCTTTTCGCCTTTGCCAAACTGCTTGGCAGCCATAACAGGCTGACTATCGTCACTAATTCCCTGCATGTGGCGAATTTGTATGCCGAGAACGGGCCGCGCGTGATCCTAACCGGCGGAGAGTTCCGGAAGATCAGCCAGACATTCGTCGGCTCGCTTACCGATCATATAATCAATCATGTTAATTTCGATATAGCCTTCATGGGTACCAGCGGCCTGGTGGGGGATGAGCTGACAACTACCGATCCTGCTGAGGCGCATACAAAAGAAGCCGTTATAGGCCGTGCCGCCAGGGTCGTTCTTCTGGTTGACAGCTCAAAGGTTGGTTTTGCATCGTTCGCCAAGTTCGGTACGGTGAATGATGTCGATGTGATAGTGACAGATCAGGGCGTCAGCCCTGAATTTGTAAAAGAAATGAAAAAGAAGAATGTCGAAGTTTTGTATTAGAATAAAGAAAGGACGGATGATATGCCAAATTACCTGAGCAACAGGAAGCCGGAGTTCAAGTCGAAGGTCGTCAAGTTCGGGACGATCAAAGAATTCGCGTATGACAAGACACTGAAAGACGAGGTGAAGGCCGGAACAATAACCAAGCAGGAGGCAGTTGATATTCTTGAAGACATGCTTATGATCCGCGAGGCCGAGGAGATGATTGTTAAGATAAGGTCCGGCGCTTACGAGTCGGTAAAGAATTTCGAATATCGCGGCCCGACGCATCTTTCGGTCGGCCAGGAAGCCACTTCTGTTGGAGCCTGTATCGGCATGAAGGCCGATGACCAGATCACATCCACTCACCGCGGCCATGGCGACAGCATAGCCAAGGGCTGTGTTGCCATCAGGGCCATGAGCGTTGAGAGGCTCCAGAAGCGGGTGCCGAACTGCAATTCCAAGGACATCAAGGTGCTTGTCGAAGCGGCGCTGGAAGATCATATCTACAGGACATGCGCTGAATTGTTCGGCAAGGAAGATGGCTACTGCAAAGGGCGCGGGGGTGGAATGCACATTGCCGACTTCACTGTCGGTCACCTCGGTGCTAACGCTATCGTCGGTGGCGGCGTGCCGATTGCCACAGGTGCGGCAATGACTTCGCGCTATCTGCAGGATGGCAAGGTCACCTGCTGCTTCGCAGGTGATGGCGCCTATGCTAACGGCGTAGTCCTTGAGTCTTTGAATTGGGCTGCAATGGGTCAGTTCAGCAACTATCTTTCGAAGGATAAGAAGGGTGGGCTTCCGATAATATTCGCTATTATCAACAACCACTATGGCATGACCGGCAGGGTTGATGATGAGGTCAGCGGGGTCGAGTGTCTTGCAAAGCGCGCCGCAGGTTTTGCGGAGAACATGATGCATGCTGAAGTAATCAACGGTATGGACGTGATGGCTGTGCGTGATGCGTTCAAGCGCGCATCCGAAGGCTGCCGCAAGGGCGACGGACCATACCTGCTCGAGTTTGATACTTACAGATATTACGGACATTCGCTTAGCGATCCTCGTAATGAGTACAGGACGAAGGAAGAAGAGTCGCAGTGGCGGTGTGTGGATGCTATCGATGCTTATGAAAAGCAGATTCTTGACGCAGGCGTGCTGAACAAGAAGACGCTTGAAGAATTGAAGAAGCGGGTTGTCGATAGGAACGCAAGGGCCGCCGCTGCAGCCGCGGCATCAGCCGATCCGGTAGCGGCGGATGTTATCAGGTACACTAATACTAACACGGCATGCGATGTTGTTCCGGAGAAGTATAGCAAGGTCAAGATTATCAAGCCTGTGCCTGAGATCAAGCGTAAGGATGGACAGCTTACTTATAAAGATGCCATTAAGGAAACACTTGTTCAGGAAATGATCCGTGATAACAGGGTAATATTCTACGGAGAAGATGTTGCCGATTACGGCGGAGCGTTCAAGGTAACCAAGGACCTGCTTGAAGCATTCGGAAGGGATCGCGTGTTCAATTCTCCGATATCGGAGGCATGCATCTGCGGAACCGCGGTCGGAGCGGCGATGACGGGGCTTCGTCCTATTGTCGAGCTGATGTATATGGACTTCGCGCTGATGGCGTCGGACCAGATCGCAAATCAGGCAGCCAAGTGGCATTATATGTCGGGCGCCAAGGCTGAGGTGCCTCTGGTGATACGTGCTTCAGTCGGCGGCGGTAAGGGCTATGGCGGACAGCATTCGCAGTCGATCGAGAGCATGTTTGCCGGGTTCCCGGGCATGTATATCATATATCCTTCGACCCCGGCTGATGCCAAGGGATTGCTCACAACATGCATAAGGGATAATAACCCCATCATGTTCGTAGAGTCTCAGCTTCTGTACGGGATCAAGGGTGTTGTGCCTGAGGGCGACTACATGATTCCGCTAGGCGTAGCTGATGTGAAGAGAGAGGGCAAGGACCTGACGATTGTCACATGGGGTCCGTCAGTCCATGATTCGCTCAAGGCGGCTGAAATGCTGGCGGCTGAGAAAAAGATCAGTGTGGAAGTTATCGACCTGCGCTCAATCGTTCCGCTGGACATGGAAACTGTCATCAAGTCGATCAAGAAGACCGGCAAGTGCGTGGTGGTAAGCCAGTGCATAAGCATGGGTAGTTTTACCGGCGAGGTTGCGTCTCAGATAATGGAACAGGCGTTTGATTATCTCGACGCACCTGTGCTGAGGCTTGGTGCGAAAAACGGTATCGCACCGCAGTCGCTGCCGCTTGAGCTGGCATTTCTGCCTAACGCTAAAGACATAATGAACACCGCATTGAAGGTAATGTAACTCGAAGGCCTGGAGGATCTAACAATGGCACAAGCAGTAATAATGCCGAAGTTCGGACAGACCGTCGAGGAATCCTCGATTGTCAAATGGCACAAGAAGGAAGGGGATGTCGTTAAGAAGGGTGACATCCTGTTCGAGATCGAGACGGACAAGTCAGTACTTGAGGTGGAAAGTTTCTTTGAGGGGATTCTGATAAAGGTTGTGGTAGCTGAGAACGTAACTGTTCCGGTTAATACCGTTGTGGGATATGTAGGTGATAAGGGAGAGAAGGCGCCTGATGCTCCGCCACCGCCAAAGGCGGCGGCTCCCGCGCCGGCAGCAGCCACTGCGGCTGCTGCATCAGTTGCCCCGGCACAGCCGCGAGCCGATGTCCCTGCCGTACAGATGCCGAAGCCGGCCGAGCCGGCAGTGGCTGCTCAGCCCGGGAGATTATTCATATCTCCGCGAGCCAAGGTCCTGGTGAAGAACAGCGCAGTGAGCGCTGTCAACATCAAGGGTAGTGGACCCGGTGGCAGGATAGTCGAGGCTGATGTCAAAGCCTATCTGGACGGACGCGGTTATGCGAATCTCAAGATTACGCCCACTGCGAAGCAGATGGCTCAGGCCGAGGGTATTGACATACTTACAGTCAAAGGCCTGGGCGAAGGCGGCAGGATCAGGACTGAAGACATCAAGCGCGCTATAGCCGAGAAACCGAAGAAGATGAGCAAGATGAGACAGATCATCGCAAAGCGCCTCACAGAGAGCTTCATGATGATCCCGCACTTCTATGTGACGGTATCGGTCGATATGACCGATCTCATGGTGTTCAGGCAGGAACTGAAAGACGCAGGTAAGAAATATACAATTACCGACTTCATTCTTGAGGCAGTCGTGATGTCCTTGCAGGAATTCCCGGCAGTCAACAGTACTACCGACGGCTTGAGTGTGTCGTGGCGCAGTGGAGTGAATCTCGGACTGGCGGTCAGCCTTGATGAAGGGCTGGTCGTGCCGTGCATCAAAGATGCGCAGGACATGTCACTGAAAGAGCTTAGCGAAACTGCCAAGGCGATGGCCATGAGGGCAAGAGAAGGTAAACTTCTTCCTGATGAGATGAGCGGCAGTTCGTTCACAGTTTCCAATATGGGCATGCTGGATGTGGAAGAGTTCCATGCGATCATCAATCCTGGCGAGGGTGCTATCCTGGCGGTGGCAAGCACCAGGGAGACGGCCGTAGTCAAGAATGGCAAGATCTGTGTCAGGAACATGATGAAGATCTCGCTGTCGTGCGACCACAGGATTGTGGACGGCGCACTTGGCGCAACATTTGTTAACGCGATCAAGAAAAAGCTTGAGAATGTCGGACTCTGGAAGAGTCTGGCGTAATTAAATACTTGAGGGAAGGCTACGACGGAACGGGTAGCCGTTCCGCTCCAGAAGATGGAGCGCTGGCGTTTCTTCCTTCTGTAGGAGCCGATCCCCTGATCGGCGATGGGAAAGAATCGTCGATCAGGGGATCGACTCCTACAGTAAGAAAAGAAATTATGGATTTAGTTTATCGGCATGGTTCAAAATCTGTGTTTGTGATCTGTGATATGTGATTCTTCAGTATGATATTGACCGTCAAAGACCTCGGGTTAGTGGCATATGAGCAGGCGCTTTCGCTTCAGGAGGCGATGGTAAAGGAGCGAAAAGCTGGCAGTATAGGTGACACGCTCCTCCTGCTGGAGCATGAGCCGGTCTATACGCTGGGCAGGAGTGCCAAGGAGGAGAATCTCCTGCTTGCGCCTGCGGATCTGGAGAAAAAGGGGATAAAGGTTTTTCAAACCACACGCGGTGGGGATGTGACATATCATGGGCCGGGCCAGCTGGTAGGCTACCCGATTATCGATCTGGGAAGCGATTCGCGCAAGGTCGTCTGGTACGTGGATATGCTGGAGAAGATCATTGTAGATACGCTGGCGCAGTATGGTGTCAAGTCGCGCGGCGACAGGCAGAATCGCGGCGTGTGGATCGGTGACGACAAAATCGCCGCGATAGGGGTCAAGATAGCAGGTCATGTAACGATGCATGGGTTCTCTCTGAATGTCAGGGTGAGGCTTTCGGATTATGGTGGAATAATTCCATGCGGGATTAAGGACAAGGGCGTGACCTCTCTGCATCTGCATGTCGAAGATGTGGAGATGAACGAGGTCAAAAAACGGGTGATTAATAATTTTGTGAGATTGTTCGGGTATAATTTGGTTTCTTGATGTAGCAGCGCATGTGTCATGCGCTGAAAAATGAGCATGACGCATGCTCAGCTGCAGTGATGAGTATATGCGGAAACAGACAGGAGGAATTGAAATGGAAAAGTTTGATGTTGTTGTTATAGGTGGAGGACCGGGTGGATATCCTGCGGCGATAAGGGCGGCACAACTTGGCGCCAAGGTTGCCTTGGTGGAGAAAGAGGCGCTCGGTGGAACATGCCTGAACTGGGGTTGTATTCCTACAAAAACGTTGATCGCCTCATCAGAGCTTTATCATAAGATGTCCCATTCCCAGTCGCTGGGCATTGTGCCTGGCAAGAACAGCTTTGACTACTCGGCTATGGCAAAGCGCAAAGACGAGGTCGTGGCGAAACTTAAGGGGGGGGTCGGCTCTCTTCTGAAGGCCAACGGTGTTGCCGTATTTGAGGGAACAGCCTCTTTTGTTTCCCGCAACAAACTCATGATCAATGGCAAGGAAGCTATTGAAGCCGGCAAGGTGATCATAGCTGCCGGGGCTGTGTCCGTCGTTCCAGGGTTCATCCCGAAAGCGGCAAATATCATCGAGAGCAGGAAATTCCTTGAGCTGACCAAGCTGCCCGAAAGCATGATAGTCCTGGGTGGCGGGGTTATCGGCTGTGAGTTTGCCTGCATGGCGGCACAGCTTGGCGTGAAGGTGACGATTGTCGAAATGCTGGAAGATATATTGATGGTGCTCGATGCTGATGTGCGGCACGAGATTCGCAAGAGCTTTGAGACGAATCTTGGTATAAAAGTAATGACCGGTAAGCCGCTTGAGAAGATAGAATCCAAGGGCAAGACCGTCAGCGGCAAAGTCGGTGCCGAGACAGTAAGCGCGGAAATGCTGCTTGTCGCAATCGGACGTAAGCCGTATACGGATGGACTGGATCTTGCGAAAGCCGGGTTGGCTGTCACAAAGACTGGGCATATCGAGATTGATCAATATTGTCAGACCAGCGTGGCTGGGATATACGCTATAGGCGACGTTACGGCAGGAAGCACTCAGCTTGCGCATGCGGCAACTTCGCAAGGTGTTGTAGCAGTCGAGAACGCAATCGGACCGAAACGCAGAGCTTGTGAAGCAATGGTTCCGTCATGCATATTTACATCACCGGAGGTGGGATGTGCCGGTCTCAGTGAGGCAAAGGCCACGGAGAAGGGTATTCAGATTAAGATAGGCAAATTCGCATTTGTCGGGCTTGGCAAAGCGATGGCGGCTGGCGAGACAGTTGGATTTGTAAAATGGATTGTCGACGCAAAGACCGATCAGTTGCTTGGTGCCCAGGCGGTCGGTGCACATGCTACCGAGTTGATAACCGAGGCGGCTTTGGCAATAAGGGCTGAATTGACGGCAAAGGAACTTGGGAACACGATCCATTGCCATCCAACATTTGCGGAGTCCTGGATGGAAGCGGCGCACGCAGTACATGGTGAGTGTATTCACGGGGCACCGAAGAAAAAAAGGTAAGAATTCAGGATTCAGTAGTCAGAATTCAGAATGAGAATTGATTTGTTGAAGCGGCGCAGTGTCATGCGCTGGATTTGGAGGAAAATATGGAAAATAGAGAAATCATATGTACCATCGCACCGTTCCTGAGGCTGAATTATGCTGATAAGAACGTGCCTGCCGTGGTTGAGTTCAGTGAGAAGTGCAGCTGTAAGGATGTTGCCGTGTTTGAGCCGAAAGGCGCAGATCAGAAAGAGCTGATAGCTTTACTGAAGTCGTTTGTTGGCGGACTAAAACAGGTCCCTGAGAGTGTGTCAGTAAAGGACATCGGCTGTTTCGCTATTTCACGGCAGACTGTAAAGCCGGGTCGGGCTTCAGGTAAAGTGGCGATAGTCACAGGTGCTGCCCAGGGATTCGGGCTCGAGATAGCGATGGATCTGGCTGATCAGGGCGGCAAGGTCGTGCTTGCCGATATGAACTTCGAGTTGGCTGAGAAAGCTGCTGCCGGTATTAACCAGAAGCAGGGAGAAGGTACGGCGCTGGCGGTGAAGGTCAATGTAACCGACGGCAATTCAGTTGCGGATGCCGTTTTGACTACAGTCAAACGTTTTGGCGGATTCGATCTGTTTCTCGCGAACGCTGGTGTTTTGAAGGCGGAGAGTGTTAAGTCGCAGTCAGAGAAGGATTTTGATTTTGTTGGCGCAGTAAATTACAAGGGCTATTTCCTGTGTGCTCAAAAGGCGTCGCTTGTATTGGCGGCGCAGCATGCGGCAAAACCGGGCCGGCTCAGCGACATTATCCAGATTAACAGCAAATCCGGGCTTGTGGGGTCGAACAGAAACGGCGCGTATGCCGGCAGTAAGTTTGGCGGTATCGGGCTTACCCAGTCGTTTGCGATGGAATTGATAGAGGACGGAATCAAGGTCAATTCCATATGTCCTGGCAATTTCTTTGACGGGCCGTTGTGGTCGGATCCGGCAAACGGGCTGTTTGCTCAGTATCTCAGAACGGGTAAAGTCCCTGGCGCAAAAACGGTAGAAGATGTGAAGAAGTTTTATGAAGCGAAAGTGCCAATGGGCAGGGGCTGCAGGACGGCTGATGTGATGAAGGCGATTTATTACATCATGGAGCAGGAGTACGAGACAGGTCAGGCTATACCCGTTACGGGTGGCCAGGTAATGCTCAAATAGATTACAAATCACAGATTACAAAGCTCAGATTACAGAACATAGATCACAGATTACAAAATGCAGATGGTAGATGATAAGGAAAAAATATGAATAAAATACCTAAGACGCAGTATGCGGTACAGTTGATCGGGCCTGGAAAGCTGGAGCTTAACAAAAGTAAGCCTGTCGATGAGCCAAAGGGATTCCAGATACTTGCCAAAATTGAGGCTAACGGACTTTGTTTTTCGGATCTCAAGCTTCTTAAGCAATTCACCAGTCACGCCAGAAAGAGCGAGATAGTGCAGGGGGCTGATGCTGAAATGCTTGCGGGGATCCCTTCGTATGTTCCTGGCGACAGGCCTGTAGTACCAGGACATGAGACGGTGATTCGAATTGTAGCGGTGGGTGATAAAGTCCAGCAGCATAAGGTTGGTGAGCGCTGTCTAGTTCAGACCGATTATCGCGGCTTGAAGACTGCGGCAGGAAGTAATGCGGCATTCGGATATAATTTTGACGGCGGCCTGGAAGAGTATGTAATCATAGATGAGCGGATTTCCCAGGATCATTTGACTGGTGAGCGCTTCTTGATCCCGGTAAGCGAAACAAAAAGCGCATCGGCGATATGCCTTGTCGAGCCATGGGCATGTGTTGAGAATTCGTATCTCAACGAGGAGCGCAGGCAGGTAAAGGATGGCGGACGATTGGCCATCGTGGCGGATTCCGGACGGCAGATCAAGGGGGTCAAGGATGCAATGGGCCGGAGCCATAAGAAATCGTCGGTCACTATTGTGTGCCCTGATGCTGCTCAGCAGCAGGCAGTTGACCAGCTTGGCGCGCACGTGGAAAAAGTTCAGGCAGTGTCCGACCTGAAGGACGTCTCTTATGATGACATCATATATTTCGGCAGTGAGAAGACGGTCATTGAGCAGTTGAGTGGAAAGCTGGCAGAGAAGGGTATTATAAATATAGTTCTCGGCGGCAGAAAGATCGGCGCGCCTGTTGCGATAGGGATTGGCCGGATACATTACGGGATGACTCGCTGGATAGGGACGCCGGGAGATGATGCGTCTGAGAGTTATGCGATGATACCAGTTACCACTGAGCTGAGGAAGAACGACAAATGTCTCGTGATCGGCGCTGGCGGGCCTATGGGGCAGATGCACGTTATCAGGAACGTCTGCACAGGCATAGAGGGCGTATCGGTTGTAGGGACTGATTTTGACGATGCTAGGCTGGCTGCATTGCGGAGGATCGTGGATCCTATTGCAGAAGAAAATGGTGTCGCATGCTCAATGGTCAATACGCAGAAAGAGAAACTGCAGGACAAGTTCACTTATGTGGCTGTGATGGCCCCAGTTCCGGCAGTTGTGGCAGGAGCGCTTGCTGATTGCGCGCAGGACAGTCTGATCAATATATTTGCGGGCATACCGGCCCCGACGATACATTCGATGGATATTGATGCGGTCATCGCAAAGCGGGCCTACATGTTCGGGACCAGCGGGTCAGTTCTGCGCGACATGAAGGTAGTGTTGAGCAAGCTGGAAAGCGGTAAGCTGGACACTAATTATTCATTGGATGCGGTCTGCGGAATGGCTGGAGCGATAGAGGGTCTTGTTGCGGTGGAGAACAGGACGCTATCTGGTAAGATCATTGTCTATCCTGAACTGCATGAGATGGGCCTGATCCCTCTGAGCAAGCTGGCTGCAGTTTATCCGACCGTTGTGGATAAGATGCAGGACGGTCTCTGGACTCAGGAAGCAGAAGCTGAATTGTTGGCGAAAGCGAAGTAACGGACTCAAAGCCGTATAAGTGTAAAGTTAAAAGAAGTCAGCTAGAACTGCCTTGTACTTTAAACCTTACACTTTGCACAAAACCGAAATTCTCATTTCGGTTTAGGAAGCGTAACGCCTGCGGCCAGGGGCAGTTCGTAGCCCATACGTTTGCAGGCCTTTACCATTCGGCTGTAAGCCTGATAGACAGTGCGGCCTTCGGTGAGGTTGTTTTTAGCAATGGTAGCGAATCCCTTTCGGTTTGCGATCTTGAAGAACTTTACTTCCCTGATGCTCATCTTCTTTAGTGGTTTCTTCGATGCCATATATTCTCCTCCCATAATTCCTAACCTAAGGGAATATGTACCGTAAATTTGCGTGCAATGCACGCAAATTTACATATACTGCCGGTCATGATTATTGATCTTGTAAAAAACGCAGGGGATATACAGGTGCTCTCGGAGAAGGCTAAAAGTAACCGTGGGCAAATGACCGTTGGCAGGTCTAATTCTCATATCCATCTACCGCCTAATTTCTCGGCATTCGACACCATCGAAGAAGCTGTAAAGATGGCTGCTGCAGAGAAGATGAACGCCGTAGGCGTGAGTAATTACTACTATCATGAAGTCTATGCTGATTTCAGCCAGCTTGCCGCCAAGGTCGGCATATTCCCTCTTTATGGTATCGAGGTGATAGCGCTGTTGGATGAATATATTAAATCCGGGAAGCGGATCAACGACCATGGCAATCCAGGCAGGATCTATATATGCGGCAAGGGAATTACCATGTTTGAGAAGCTCACCCCTGTAGCTCAGAAGTATATGGATTTGATAAGGAGCAGTGATACAAAACGGATGATGGATATGGCTGCCAAGATAGACCATATTTTTCATGCTGGCGGATTTGATCCTGCTCTTTCCGACAAGGAAGTCGTTCGGCGGGTCGTCAAACGGCACAATGTCAGGGCTGAATATGTTGTGCTTCAGGAGCGGCATCTTGCTCAGGCCTTTCAGGAGGTGATATTCGAACGGCTTGATGTCTCACAGAGGCAGAAGCTTTTTAACGCTGTGTTTGGTGAGGAGCTGAAGAAGCCTGACGATGCCGTGCAGGTCCAGGGCGAGATACGTTCCAGAATGATGAAGGCTGGAAGGCCTGCGTTCATAAAAGAGGAGTTTGTGTCCTTCGCAGAAGCATTTACACTGATACTTGAACTTGGCGGCATTCCCTGCTATCCGACGCTGGCAGACGGTGCGTCCAAGCTCTGCGAATTCGAGGAACCGGTGGACGAGCTTGTTAAGCGCCTCAAGACGATGAATATCCATATGGCAGAAGTAATTCCGATGCGGAATGAACCTGCCGTTCTGGAGAAATATGTGAAGGCTCTGCGCGGAGCAGGGATAGTCGTCGTAGCCGGGACGGAGCATAACACGCTGGACAAGATTCCGATCGAGCCGACCTGTAAGGCTGGCGTTAGTGTGCCTGAATCGCTCAAGCCAATTTTCTGGGAGGGAGCCTGTGTTGTTGCTGCTCACCAGTTTAAGAAGGTAAATGGGCAGGATGGATTTGTGGACTCAAAGGGCGTGCCCGATTCTGCATTTGCTAATTCGGAAGACAGGATAAAGTTCTACAGCACGCTGGGGAGTCTGGTGATTGAGGGATTTGGGAAAAGATAGAAGAGCGTTGCCCACAGATTAACTTGATGTGGCCAACGTTGGATGCCACCAAACGAAGACGGCTCGGCAGGGACGCCTCGCCCTACCCAATTCCTGAAAGGTAGGGCGAACCCTCTGGGTGAGCCGGTTAAAGAGAGACGCACAATGAAATCTGCGGTGCTGACAGGTTTAAGAAAGATGAAGCTGGTCGAGCGGCCGGTTCCGAGGCTCATATCCAGAACTGACGTGCTTGTCAGGATGAAGGCAATCGGAGTCTGCGGCTCCGATGTGCACTACTATCTCACCGGCAGAATCGGAAGTCAGGTCGTCAAATATCCATTCGCGGTGGGGCACGAGTGTTCCGGCATTGTTGAGAGCGTAGGTTCCTCGGTAAAATCCCTGAAACCCGGCGATCTTGTTGCTATAGAGCCGGCTATAAATTGCGGTTCGTGTGATCAGTGCCGTGTTGGCCGGCCGCATACCTGCCGGAAAATAAAGTTCCTCGGCTGTCCGGGCCAAATAGCAGGCTGTCTTTCTGAATACATAGTAATGCCGGAGGCGAACTGCATAAAAATGCCGACGGGTATGACGGCTGAGCAGGGCGCTCTTGCTGAGCCGCTGGCAATTGGTCTTTATGCTGTGCGGTCTGCTGGTAATGTCAAAGACAGGAATGTCGGCATACTTGGCTATGGGCCGATTGGGATGAGCGTTCATCTGATGCTGAAGGCATGCGGAGTCGGGCGTGTGTATGTGACAGACAAGATAGCAGAGCGCTTGAAACTTGCAAAAAAGACGGGTGCTGTCTGGGCTGGCAACCCGGACGTTCTTGAGGTTGACAAGGCAATCAACGGAAAAGAGAAAGCACAGCTCGACATCGTTTTCGACTGTTGCGGCAAGCAGGCTGCACTGGATCAGGCTATATCGATCCTTAAGCCTGGAGGAAAGCTGATGATAATCGGTATTCCTACGGTTGACCGTGTTTCGTTCAAGATGGAGGATCTGCGGAGGAAGGAGATTACGCTCCAGAATGTCAGGCGTCAGAACGGCTGCGACCATGATGCTGTCAGGATGATTGGCAGCAGAAAGATCAGGCCTGACCCCATGATAACGCACAGGTTTGCATTAAAGGATGTTAAGAAGGCTTTTGATGTAGTCGCCGGTTATCGCGACGGAGTGATGAAGGCGTTGATTAAGATGTAGACGGTGGATTGTTGACTCTTGGGTAAAACAGAAGAATGTTTCACCACTAAGGAAGAACAAGGTGAAGATTTGTATGTTTAGCGCTTTCCTCTATTGCCAAATAGCGGCAGAAAGTCTATTTTCTGCCCGCTACATTAAGAAAAATAGTAAGGAAAAATAGTATGGAACATTTTTTTGGTGAGATGGTCGCATGGAGCGTGGAGCTTGTCAGGACTTTGGGTTACCTCGGCATAGCATTTTTAATGTTCATTGAGAGTTCTTTTATACCATTTCCAAGTGAGCTGGTAATGCCGCAGGCTGGCTATCTTGCGTCGAAGGGTGAGATGAATGCGTATGTTGCGATATTTATGGGTATTTTGGGGAGCTGGTTAGGTGCTATTCTAAATTATGTGTTGGCTCTCTATGTGGGTCGGCCTTTCCTTTTGAAATACGGCAAATATTTCTTTATATCTCAAAAAACATACATAAAGGCGGAAGATTTTTTCAGGGAGCATGGCGAGATCGGGACGTTTACCGGACGATTGATTCCGGGTATTCGTCAATATGTCTCTCTGCCTGCCGGACTTGCAAAGATGAAGATGTCGCATTTCCTTTTCTTTACGGGACTTGGCTCGGGGATATGGTGCGCGATCCTTGTCTATATCGGTTTCCAATGTGGTGAGAATGAGGCGATCATCAAGCAATACTCAAAGCAGGCAACCGTAGCCGTAATAGTGTTTTGTGTCGTTCTTGTGGCGGCATATGCCTGGTTCAAAAAGACGTATTTTGGACAAAAAGCGAAACCTGTTTGATGCGCCTTTATAATGTTGTGCCAGACGGTTGCCGTTTTGGTTCATCGGCAGTTCAACTGCCGACTATAGGAAGAAGCAATTCCGATATTGTCAGCCCCGAGGCATCGGAACGTTCATACGTTCCGCTGGAGGAATTGTAAATCCTTTGCAATTCCTCATCCCATCTTCTTGCGATACTGGGTGGGGGTCATTCCGGTGTGCCGTATGAATTCGCGGGTGAGGTGGCTATGGTCGTAGAATCCGGCGTCCTGTGCGATGGAGGATATTTTTTTGCTGGATAATGCCAGCTGCTGCTTGGCGGAATTTATCCTTACGTTGGTAATATGCTTCACGGGGCTTAACTGAAACGTCTTTTTAAACTTCCGCTCGAATTGGCTGACAGATAGATGCACCATTTCGGCAAGGTCGTGAATCTCGATCTCCTCCATATGGTGGTCGTTGATGTATTTGAGGACTCCTGACATATGAGAGTAGGGGGTTAGCGATGTTATCGCCTTGTTTAGGTCACGCGCAATTCCTGCTAGACCGACGATTTTGCCGTCATGCGAGCGTAAGGGCACTTTATTGGTGATGAACCAGTTCATCGAATTGTCAGATTCCGGGGCGAGTTCGACTTTGTTTATGATGCTCTGCCCTGTCGACATGACATACTGATCGTCCTTTATGTATATCTCGGCGCGATCATGCGGAAAGAGGTCGTAATCCGTTTTTCCTATTATATCCGATTCTTTGTGTGCTCCGCATTTTTCTACAAATGTGGTATTCGCCATAATGAACTTGCAGTTAATGTCTTTTGCGAAGAAATAGACGTCTGGCAGGTACTGGTAGAGTTGCCTAAATGCTTCTATCTGTAAGTTTGAGGAATTCATCAGCGCCGAAATAGTACAAGAAATTGCAGTATAAATACAAGACAAGATTAGATGTTTTATGTACCGTCTCTAACATTAAGAGTTGGTGGCTCGTTCTTCAGCATTGCTTAGGATTAATCTTTGGGGTAGAAATCAAAGTGCATTTGTTGCAGATGTGAGGGAAAGCAGATTAAAAACAACAGGAGGTAGTATGTCTAATTCGGATCCATCAGCAGTTCACGGGGTGAGCAGTGTTCATGCAGCGCGATTGTTTGTCGGCAGCTGTCTGGCTCTGATAGCAACCGCAGTTGCGTTCGCGGTAATAGGTGACATTATGGGTGCGCTCAAGACTCATTTTGTTTTGACTAACGAGCAGGTAGGCTGGATTGGAGGAGCTGCGCTCTGGGGCTTCACTCTGTCAATTATCGTGCTAGGCCCGTTTTGCGATGCGTTGGGGATGAAGCGGCTTCTAGGTTTCGCGTTTCTGTGTCATATGGCAGGGCCGGCAATTATGATATTTGCCAATGGGTTTACGATGCTTTTTGCCGGCGCACTTGTGCTTGCTATAGGCAACGGCACGGTGGAAGCTGTCTGTAACCCTCTTGTTGCAACGTTGTATCCGGATGACAAGACGACAAGGCTGAATAAATTTCATATGTGGTTCCCGGGTGGTATAGTGATCGGCGGCCTTGCCTGTTTTGGGCTGGCCCAGCTTGGCGTCATGTCCTGGAAACTCAGGCTTTGCCTTATTATGATCCCAGCTTTAGTGTATGGGTTCCTGGCAATGGGCCAGACTTATCCGGTCACTGAGCGTGTCCGTTCCGGCATATCTTTTGGCGGGATGATGAAGGCCACGCTTATGAGGCCTTTGTTCATTATAATGTTCCTCTGCATGGGCCTGACAGCCTCGCTTGAACTCGGCCCGAACCGCTGGATCCCTTCGATTCTGCAGGCTGGGGGAATGCACGGCATACTTGTTCTCGTCTGGATAACTGGACTTATGGCGGTCCTGCGATACTTTGCCGGGCCCTTTGTTCATAAATTCTCACCGACTGGTCTTCTGCTAGGCTCCGCAATTATTAGTGGCGCCGGCCTTTACTGGTTGAGCTATGCGGAATCCATAAAGATGGCACTTGCGGCATCGACGGTCTTTGCGGTTGGCGTTTGCTATTTCTGGCCGACAATGGTTGGTCTGGTGGCGGAAAGGGTGCCGAAAGGTGGAGCGCTTGCGTTGGCGCTGATGGGCGGCATGGGTATGCTTGCGTCAGGAATGATTGCTTCCCCTCTGATAGGCAAAATCGCCGACCAGCATCTAAATGATAAGCTGTCTGCTGTAGAGACAGTTGCTGTTATCGAAAAGATCGCAGTCGAGTTTCCGAAGCTGCAGGCGGAAGCTAAGAATGAACTTAAGAATGACTTCCAGCCAAGCATTGATACGGCCAGGGCATTTCTTGACAAGGTGAAGACGCTGCCAGCAGGTGAGCTTCCTCAGCCTGAAACGGCAAACGCTTTGAGGACGGCACTTGGCGCAAACATCAAGGCTCCCGTTGTTGACGAGGCTGCGAAGATCCTTAATCCGGCCGACAATTATGGCGGAAGGATAGCATTCCGCATGATGGCGCCTTCTGCAATAGTGCTGGTTCTTGTCTTTGGCATCTTATACATCAGCGACAGACAGCGTGGTGGCTACAAGGTGGAAAAGATCACGGAATAATTACTATCTCAAGGAGGCATTTGTGAAAAGAAAACTCAAGATGGGAATGGTTGGCGGCGGGCCGGGTGCGTTTATCGGAGAAGTTCACCGCAGGGCTGCGCGGCTGGATGGCAAGATTGATATCGTGGCCGGAGCATTTGATATCAATCCTGAGAAGAGTATGCAGATGGGTCGTGAGCTGTGCATTAGTCCTGCCCGCACTTACTCTGATTACAAAACGATGATCCAGGAGGAGAAGAAACTGCCTGTCGGGGAGAGGGTTGATTTCGTGTCGGTCACTACTCCTAATAACTGGCATTATCCCATAGCGGCGGCATTCCTTGAGGCCGGCTTTAATGTAATGTGCGAGAAGCCGATGACTATGGACGTGAAAGAGGCCAAATCTCTGGAGAAGATCGTAAAGAAATCCGGCAAGGTGTTCGGTCTGATGCACAACTATACCGGTTATCCGATGGTGAAGCTTGCGCGCGATATGGTTAAGCAGGGCGACTTGGGCAAGATCATTAAGATCGTTGTGCAATATCCGCAAGGCTGGCTGATCAAGCCCATAGAGCGAGAAGGCTCTCAGCAGGCTTCATGGCGGACCGATCCTAAGCAGAGCGGTGCTGCAGGCTGTATGGGTGATATAGGTACGCACGCGGAGAACCTTGCGGAATATATCTCAGGGCTGAAGGTAAAGGAGATATGTGCCGACCTTACGACCTTCGTGCAGGGTCGCAGGCTTGAGGATGACGGCAACTGCCTGCTTCGTTTTGATAACGGAGCAAGAGGTGTTCTTCATGCCAGTCAGGTTTCCATTGGTGAGGAGAACAATCTTGCAATCTGGGTGTACGGCATGGAAAAGAGCCTTGAGTGGCATCAGGAAAATCCGAACTATCTGTCCGTCAATGTAATAAACGGCCCGACGCAGATCTGGAAGCGCGGCAATGCTTACGTCGGCGAGAAGAGCAAAGCCGCCGCGCGCAATTCGAGACTGCCGTTCGGTCATCCTGAAGCGTTCTTTGAGGCATTTGCAAACAATTATTCAAACTTCGCTGATGTAATAATTGCAAAGCTTGAGGGGGCCAAAGTTGATCCTCTAGCGCTGGACTTTCCGGGCGTCGAGGCGGGCTTAAGAGGAATGCAGTTCATCGAGGCGGTCGTGAAATCTGCCAAGCTCGGTGCTAAATGGGTGAAGATGTAAAGAGAAACCTGAAACTAGAAATACGAAACCAGAAATAAATCAAGAGCGGCAGGAGAGAAGAATTCAGGAGTCAGAATCCAGAATTCAGAATGTAGCACCGCTCTATGAGCGGATGAGAAGAATGTTTAATGGCCGATGAATGCGGATAAGCAAAGATAAGAGGAGGAACTACAATGGCTAGACCGGTAACTTTATTCACTGGGCAGTGGGCTGATTTGAAACTTGAAGACCTTGCAAAAAAGGCAAAGGCGTGGGGCTATGATGGGCTTGAGCTTGCTTGCTGGGGTGATCATGTCGAAGTCGAAAAAGCGGCCAAGGATCTTAAATACGCAAAGAGCAGGAAAGAGCTTCTGGCTGACTACAAGCTGGAGTGCTACGCGATAAGTGCTCATCTTTCAGGACAGCTTGTTTGTGATGCTAATAATGATTCCCGATCAGATCTGTTTTCACCAAAGACATGTCATGGCAATGCAGAGAAGAAGCGCGCCTGGGCGGTCCAGGAGATGAAGTATACAGCCAAGGCTGCGAAGAATATCGGGGTCAAGGTGGTCAATGGTTTTACCGGCTCATCGATATGGCATATGCTCTACAGCTTCCCGCCTGTCAGTGACACGATGGTCGAGGACGGTTTCGCGTTCTTTGCGAAGATGTGGAACCCGATACTGGATGAATTCGATAAATGCGGCGTAAAATTCGCACTGGAAGTCCATCCTACCGAGATAGCTTTCGATATCATTACCGCCAGACGGGCTCTGAGAGCAGTGAAGGACAGGAAGACGTTCGGCTTCAACTTCGACCCCAGCCATTTGCACTGGCAGATGGTCGACCCTGTCAAGTTCATCAAAGCGTTTCCGGATAGGATATATCATGTCCATATGAAGGATGCGGCAGTGACTCTCGATGGCGAGAGCGGGATACTGTCGTCGCACCTGAACTTCGGTACGCCCGGCAGAGGTTGGGATTTTAGAAGCCTTGGCCGCGGCGGCGTGAAGTTCGAGGAGATCATGCGTCAGCTTAATGTCATCAACTACGCTGGGCCCTTGTCGGTTGAGTGGGAAGATGCGATGATGGACCGTGAGCACGGTGCTGAAGAAGCCTGCCGTTTCGTCAAGGCTCTTGATTTCAAGAAGTCTGACAGGGTATTCGACGAAGCGTTTGGTTGATCAGCGTCGGTGGGTGATATTCGATAGCTTTGAGCTCGTGAATGATCTCTCTTTCGGGTCTTTGCCTTTTCTGTATAGCAGGGGAGGTGATTGCGGTCTAATGAGTTACAGCTTTAGATCCATTTCTCATTGAGGCCTAACCCGACAAATCTGTCTTACATCCCTAGTCATATTTAAATTTATAATTTCTTATTGATTTCTTTTTGGCTAGTTATTAAGGTTAATTTAATTACAAGAAAGAAGAGGGAATTAACCATGGTCAAATATGATTTCTCAGGCATGAAGGGTAAGGTTTGTGTGATAACCGGAGGAGCGGGCGTTATAGGAGCAACTCTCGCGGAAGGTTATTCGGCGGCAGGTTGCAAGGTGGCTATTGCCGATCTGAGCAAGGAAGCAGCCGACAAAGTCGCGGCCGATATCGCAGGCAGGACGAAGAATGCAGTTATCGGGATCCAGGCAAATGTTCTTGATAAAGTCTCGCTTGGAAAGGCAAACGAAGAAATTAAAAGTCGTCTGGGTATGATTGATATTCTGATCAATTGCGCCGGAGGCAATTCGCCAAAAGCAACTACGGCTAAAGAGTTTATTGAAAAGGGTGATCTTGGTGAACTTGCCGGTACTTTCTTTGGATTGGAGCTGGAAGGGTTTGATAAGATATTTGATCTTAATTTTAAGGGGACGATCCTGCCGACCATGGTCTTCTCCAGAGATATGGTCAACGCATCCGGCGGTGCAATACTAAATATATCTTCGATGAATTCTTTCCGTCCTTTGACAAAAATTCCTGCTTATTCCGCTGCCAAGGCGTCGATAAACAACTTTACGCAGTGGCTGGCGGTGCATATGGCAAAGGTCAATGTGCGCGTCAACGCTGTGGCGCCTGGCTTTTTTGTGACTAATCAGAACCGTTTCCTGTTGACTGATGAGAAGACCGGCCAGCTGACACCTCGCGGCAATAAGATCATAAACGGGACTCCGATGGGTAAATTCGGTGAGCCGGCTGATCTGGTGGGAACTGCGCTTTTTCTGACTTCTGACCTTTCCAAATTCATAACAGGCGTTATTATCCCTGTTGACGGAGGTTTCAGCGCGTATTCGGGTGTTTAAGTTGTTGATGTTGAAGAATAAAGAAGAAATTGCCCACAGATAAACACAGATGGATAAGATAATTCCGCCAAGAGCGGAAGACAGAAATATCATTCTTTATCTGTGTTAATCTGTGGGATAATATTATTTACTTAATCATAAGAGGAGATGGTATGGCGAAGAAGAATGTATTGATAGCGCAGTCGGGTGGGCCGTCGCCGGTAATCAATAATTCGTTGCGTGGGATTATCGAGGCATGTCGGATGTTTCCTGATAAATTCGGCACAGTCTATGGTGGCTGGCATGGTATAGAGGGAGTTCTAAAAGAAGATCTTCTGGATCTGTCGTCTCAGGATCGGGAGGAGATATCTCTTTTGCGTACTACGCCTGCCGCAGGCAGTATCGGAACTTGCCGCTACAAGCTCAAAGATAAGCAGTTGAAAGATTTCGATCGCATAGCAGAGGTGTTCAAAGCTCATAATATCGGCTATTTCTTCTATATTGGCGGTAACGACTCGCAGCATACCGCCTACAAAGTCAGCCAGCTGTGTAAGGATAAGGGAATTGATGTCGTTGCGACAGGTGTGCCCAAAACCATCGACAATGACCTTGGCGACAGCGAACGTACATTGATTGACCACACACCCGGTTACGGAAGTGTGGCAAAATACTGGTCACACGTGGTTCAGGCGGCTAATGAGGAAAACATGGGGTCGTACCCGGCGGATCCTGTACTTGTACTTCAGGCGATGGGCAGGAAAATCGGGTATATACCAGCCGCTGCCAGGCTTGCTGATCCGGACAGGACGATGCCGCTTCAGATCTATATGACGGAGTCAAAGTTGTCCATGCCTGAGATGCTTGACAAGGTGAATGATCAGCTGTCGAAGGATCATCGCTGTATAGTTGTGGTCAGTGAGGGTTTCGATGTCGGAAGCATTGGCGAAGTGCGTGATTCGTTCGGTCATGTCGAATTCGGTGCCAGTAAGATCTCTGCTTATCAGGCGGTCGTGAACTATCTTAATGAGAAGGGTATCAAAGCGCAGGGCAGCGCCAGAGGCCAAGTGCCGGGGACGGACCAGCGTCATTCGATTATATTTGCATCAACAGTTGATCTTGAGGAAGCTTACAAGGTGGGCCAGAAAGCTGTGGAAGTAGCAGTCAAAGACGGGAATGGCTGGATGGCGACGATACTCAGAGAGCCTGGTTTTATTTACAATGTCAGGTACGGCAAGGTGCCGTTGGAGAAAGTGGCATTGTCAGAGCGCTTCTTCCCGGCGGAATGGATTTCGAAGAGCAAGGTCGATGTGACGGATGATTTTGTGGACTACGCCAGGCCGCTGATCGGTGAGGACTGGGTTTCGGTGCCCATTATCAATGGTCGCCAGCGTTTTTCGCAGTTCAAGGAGATATTCGCCAAGAAGAAGTTGCCGGAATATATGCCTGAAGCGTACAAGAAGAAGTAGGCGGTAGACGGTGAACAGTAGACAGTCGAACTGAATACAGAATTCAGGAGAGCCCATCGCAGATGGGTGCTACATTAAGAAAAGATGTAGCAGCGCTCTATGAGCGCAATTTGCAATCAAAATGAAGAATGTCGAATCAGGAGAAAGATTAATGAGTAAAGACCCACACAAGGAGTTGACGGATATCAAGCCGGCGAAAGAGTTTTTCATTGGAATAGATTCTGACGGCTGTGCGTTTGATACGATGGAGATCAAGCACAAGGAGTGCTTCTGTCCCAATACTATCAAGTATTTTGATTTGCAGAAGGTGTCAAAGTATGCGCGCGAGGCGTGGGATTTTGTAAATCTCTATTCGACAACGCGCGGCTGTAATAGATTCATTGCTTTGATCAAGGTGCTGGACTTGCTTAGGGAGCGCCGCGAGGTCAAGGCTCGTAAGGCCCAGATTATTGAGATCCCGCAGATTGTGGAGTGGACGAAAAAGGAAACGAAGCTCGGGAATCCGACTTTGGAGAAATATGCAGATGTTGTCCAAAATGACATTGTTTACAGGACGCTGGCATGGTCGGAGGCGATTAACGAGGACATAGAGGATATGGTGTCTGGGATCCCGCCTTTCCCTTATGTGCAGGAGTCGTTGGAGAAAATGAAGCCTACGGCCGACATTATGGTCGTTTCGCAGACGCCTGGCGCCGCACTCAACAGGGAGTGGGAAGAGCACGACATTAAGAAGTTTACTCGCCTGATTGCAGGTCAGGAGTATGGCACAAAGACCGAGCATTTGAAGTTTGGTGCTGTTGGAAAGTATGATGCGAAAAAAATACTGATGGTCGGAGACGCGATTGGTGATCTGAGTGCTGCAACAGCGAATGGGGTGCTGTTCTTCCCGGTGAATCCCGGTCGAGAGGATGAGTCGTGGCAGAGGTTCCACGGCGAGGCGCTGGATAAATTCTTTGCGGGTACTTATAGCGGCGCATACGAGGCCGCGCTGATTAAAGAATTCAAGACTTTTCTGCCAGAGAATCCACCGTGGTGCTGATATGATGTACTTCGAAAAGGGCAGTGAATCGGCAGATCTCTCCTCGCAAGAGCTCAAGGAGTGTCTCTGTTGTGCATTGAAAACTGTCGGCGATAGGCGAAAGGTCCTTCTGCTTCCGCCGGACCAGACAAGGTATCATTCACGTGCCGGTGAGCTCACAAAATATGCCTATGAGTATTATCGTGAAAAGACATATGCGGTGATGCCTGCGCTTGGTACTCATTATGCGATGTCGGACGTTGAGATTGCGAGCATGTTTCCGGATGTTCCCCGTTCGCTGTTCCGTGTCCATGACTTTAGAAAAGATCTTGTTACGCTCGGTCAGGTGCCTGGCGAATATGTGCGCGAAGTCTCTGAAGGTCGGCTGGATTATCCGTGGCCGGCGCAGGTAAATAAGATGCTGGTGAATGACAACGTAGATTTGATCCTGTCAATTGGACAGGTGGTGCCGCACGAAGTCATTGGCATGGCAAACCATAACAAAAACATATTCGTAGGAGTTGGCGGGGCGGAAGGTATCAGCAAAAGTCATTATCTTGGAGCCGTTTACGGCATGGAGCGGATAATGGGCAGGGTGGACACGCCTGTACGGAAAGTGCTCAATTATGCATCGACAAAGATAGCGCCTGATATGCCTGTAGTGTATGTTCAGACGGTTGTCGGGCGAGGCGAAGACGGTCGGCTGGTCGTCAGGGGTCTGTATATCGGAAATGATGACGAATGTTTCAGAAAGGCGGCGGACCTTTCGCTCAAGGTGAATTTCCAGATGCTGGAAAAGCCGCTGAAAAAAGTCGTGGTCTACCTTGATCCCGCAGAGTTTAAGAGCACGTGGCTGGGCAACAAGGCCATCTATCGAACCAGGATGGCTCTGGCTGACGCCGGTGAGCTGATCATACTTGCGCCTGGCTTGAAGGAGTTTGGCGAGGATCCCCAGATCAATAAGCTTATAAGGAAATACGGTTATGTAGGCAGCGACAAGGTGCAGGAGCTTGTAAAACATAATGATGATTTAAAGCAGAATCTCAGCGCCGCAGCACATTTGATACACGGGTCAACGGAAGGGCGCTTTACTGTCACATATTGTACTGACACCATTTCGCGCAGTGATATAGAGGCGATAAACTTCAAGCACGCAGAACTTGGGCAGATGATGCAGAAGTATGATGTCACGCGCCTGAAGGATGGCTTTAATGTGATGAAGGACGGAGAGGAGATCTTCTACATCTCCAATCCGGCATTGGGATTATGGTCGGTCAATAGTAGATTTAGGTAGGGCGAGGCCTCTGGCCGAGCCGTAGAATTGGAATTACCGGCTCACCCGGAGGGTTCGCCCTACCGTGTGAGAGGATATACAGTTAGTTGAATTAATGCAGAGAAACATTATTAATCCGGCGAACGCCGGATTAACGGAGGTAAATTAATGAAGGCTGATATTGGTTTGATCGGGTTGGCTGTGATGGGCGAGAATCTTGTCCTTAACATGGAGAGCAAGGGGTTTACGGTGGCAGTATTTAACCGTACAGTGTCCAAGGTGACTGAATTTGTTAATGGTAGAGGCAAGGGTAAGAAGTTTATCGGCGCGGCTACGATTCCTGAGCTTGTAAAATCGCTCAACAAGCCCAGAAAAGTAATGCTTATGGTCAAGGCTGGCAAGCCGGTCGATGAGTATATAGAGATGCTCATTCCTCATCTTGAAAAGGGCGATATCATTATTGACGGCGGCAATTCTCATTATCCCGATACCAACAGGCGCACAAAGTATGTCGAGGAGAAAGGCCTGCTTTATATTGGTACAGGTGTTTCTGGCGGAGAAGAAGGGGCGCTTCTTGGTCCGTCGATCATGCCCGGCGGATCAGCCGCTGCATGGCCTAGCGTCAAGCCCATCTTTCAGGCGATAGCGGCAAAAGTCGACGGCGGCTCGTCTTGCTGTGAATGGATTGGCGAGAACGGTGCCGGTCATTTCGTGAAGATGGTTCACAACGGGATTGAATATGGCGATATGCAGTTGATTTGTGAGGTTTATCATATCATGAAGGACCTGCTTGGCATGTCGGCTGACGAGATGCACAAGGTCTTTGCAGAATGGAACAAAGGTGAGCTCGATAGTTATCTTGTAGAGATCACAAGGGATATACTTGGCTTCAAGGATGCTGACGGCAAGGCGATGGTCGACAAGATTCTGGACACTGCAGGACAGAAGGGCACGGGCAAGTGGACCGGAATAGCGGCACTGGATCTTGGGGTGCCGCTGACTCTCATCGGCGAGTCAGTGTTTGCGAGATGTCTGTCGGCTGTAAAGGACGAAAGGGTTCTGGCTTCGAAGCAGATCAGTGGTCCGGTGATTCAGTTCAAGGGTGACAAAGCTAAGTTCATCGATGACCTGCGTAAGAGCCTGTATGCGTCGAAGATCGTGTCTTATGCACAGGGCTATTCGCTGATGATGGCAGCTGCAAAAGAATACGGATGGAACTTGAACTATGGCGGAATTGCGCTTATATGGCGGGGCGGCTGCATCATAAGATCAGTATTCCTCGGCAAGATCAAGGAGGCGTTCGAGAAGAACGGTTCTCTTGCGAATCTGATGCTTGATCCGTTCTTTAAGGATAAGCTGGTGAGTTCACAGGCTGCCTGGCGGAATGTAATATCAGCTGCTATGCTAAACGGCATTCCCGTGCCTTCGATGTCATCCGCATTAAGCTATTTTGACGGATACAGGTCGGAACGCCTGCCGGCAAATCTGCTTCAGGCGCAACGTGACTATTTTGGTGCGCACACTTATGAGAGGCTTGATAAACCGCGCGGTCAGTTCTTCCATACGAATTGGACGGGTAGAGGTGGAGATACGGTTTCGACGACATATATAGTCTAGAGTTAAATGTTACAGGTTAAAGGTTCAAGGTGAAGATGTAAGGCAGAGGAAGGTCGAGCTGTCTTCTGGTCGAGCAGTTGGGTTAGGGCACAAGTGGGTTGATTATAGAAAGAGGTCAATTATGGCTGGTAGCAGTTCTGTTGGGAAGATGACTAATTACAGATGGGTAATTTGCGCGTTATTGTTTTTTGCTACCACTGTAAACTATATAGATCGTCAGATACTGGCTCTGCTAAAGCCGATACTCGACGTGCAGATAGGCTGGACTAACGCACAATACGGATTGATAAATTCTCTGTTCCAGGCGGCTTATGGGCTGGGTCTTCTGTGGTTCGGCTGGTACGTCGACAGGCGGGGCGTAAGGCGCGGGTATGCGATCTCGATGATCGGGTGGAGTCTGGCTGCCATGGCACATGCGCTGATTGTACTCATCCCTGCGGGGCTGTCTTTTTTTGTCGGACAGAAAGAGTTCAAGTATACCTTGATTGCAGTATCTGCGTTCGGCTTGTGCCGTATACTGCTGGGTGCTGCAGAGGCAGGCAACTTTCCTTCGGCAATCAAGGCTGTGGCTCAATGGTTTCCCAAGCGGGAGCGCGCATTTGCTACCAGTCTCTTCAATAGCGGCTGTAATGTGGGAGCAATCGCGGCCCCGGCGCTGGTACCTCTGCTTGCGTATTCATTTGGCTGGCAGTCAACTTTCATAATCGCAGGCGCTGTAGGGTTCGTCTGGTTATTCTTCTGGCTTCCTATGTATAAGTCTCCTGAGGGCCATCCTAAAGTATCGAAAGAAGAGCTGGCTCACATACTCAGCGATAGAGAAGATGTAAGTACAGAGAAGACCCCGTGGTTGAAGCTGTTGGGCTTTAAGCAGACGTGGTCGTTTGTAATTGGAAAATTCTTAACGGACCCTGTGTGGTGGTTCTTTCTCATATGGTTGCCGGATTTCTTCAAGAAAACGCGCGGGCTTGACATCAAGAACAGCTGGCTGCATCTCGTGACCATATATGCCATAGTGACAGTGCTCAGTATATTTGGCGGCTGGATAACAGGGCATCTGGTGAAGAGCGGCTGGAGTGTGACCAAGGCGAGGAAAGTGGGAATGTGCATATTCGCGCTCATGGTTCTGCCGATATTGCTGGTCAGATCAAGTGGTGACTGGGTTGCTGTCATGTTGATAGGGCTTGCTGGTGCGGCTCATCAGGCCTGGTCGGCAAACTTATTCACAACGGTTTCGGATATGTTCCCTAAAAAGGCTATTGCGTCGGTTGTCGGTCTTGGCGGAATGGCCGGATCGCTGGGCGGTATGATGTTCCCTATATGGTCTGGTATGCTTCTTGATAAATATGATAAAGTTGGCCGGATCAATGATGGTTATGCCATACTGTTTGGCTTTTGCGCCATGGCGTATATTGTGGCTTTTGCGGTACACCATATGCTCGCACCGAAGTTTGTGCCATTTGATATAGATAAGAAGAGCTGAATCACGAAAGGAACCACATGATAAAGATACCGCTGATATTGGACGAGAGCAGATGTTTTGATCCGGATCCTACAACTCGGAAGATAGCATGTGAGTTGTACGAGAGTGTACGGGACCTTCCCATAATCAGTCCGCATGGGCATGTTGATCCATCTATCTTGGCCGAGGACAGGGCGTTCCCTGACCCGGTAGAGCTTTTGCTCAAGCCTAATCATTATGTCTTCAGGATGCTTTACTCTCAGGGAATTCCGCTTGAGAGTATAGGTATTCCGACAGTTGACGGGACTCCTGTTGAGAAGGATAACAGAAAGATTTGGCAGCTGTTTGCTGATAATTGGTATCTGTTTGCCGGAACGCCGTCGGAGTCGTGGATGAATTACGAGCTGGCCAAGGTATTTGGAGTTGATGAGCGGTTAAGCGGTGATTCTGCAATGCGGATATACGATCAGCTGTGCGAGAAGATGAAATCGCCGGAATTCAGGCCGAGAAAGCTATACGAGAATTTCAAGATAGAGGTAATGGCGACAACTGATGGCGCGTTGGACAGTTTGGAGCATCATAAAAAAATAGCGGAGTCTGGTTGGGCTGGCAGGGTCATTCCGACATTCAGGCCGGACAGCTTGATCCAGATTGACAGTCAGGGCTGGCGCGATAATCTCGAGGCGCTTGGGGTGATTACCGGCAAGGATGTCACTACATATGCCATGTTTCTGGATGCGTTGCGGGAGCGCCGTCAATATTTCAAGAAAATGGGCGCAGTGGCAACGGATCACGCGATGTTTACGCCTTTTACATGCAAACTCAATCCCAACGAATCAGAGCGGATATTCCAGAAGGCATTGAAGACGCCTGTTGATGCGCAGACTGCATTGTTCTTCCACGGCAATATGCTACTTGAGATGGCCAGAATGAGCATCGAAGACGGTCTAGTGATGCAGATCCATCCGGGCTGTTACAGAAATCATAACGAATGTATCAGCAAGAGATTCGGGGCGGACAAGGGTTGCGATATTCCAGTTTCTACGGAATTTACCACCAACCTTAAAGCATTGCTTAATGAATGCGGGAATGACATCAATCTCAGGATAATAATATTTACCATGGATGAGTCTACATACTCGAGGGAGCTGGCTCCTCTGGCTGGGCATTACCCTGCTTTGCGGCTTGGTCCGTCCTGGTGGTTTCATGACAGTATTAACGGAATGACCCGGTTCAAGCAGATGGTGTTGGAGACAGCCGGCGTTTATAACACCGTAGGTTTTAACGATGACACTCGTTCATTTACCTCTATCCCTTCGCGGCATGACCTTGCCCGGCGTATAGACGCCAATTGCCTCGCCGGACTTGCGGCAAGACATATAATGGATAAAAACGACGCCTTCAAGGCGATCAGGGCGCTGACCCGCGAACTTCCTAAGACGGCCTATCGGCTGTGAACAAACCTCCTTTGTTAATACCAATGGTATGTCTGCTGTCAGCAAGGCTCTGACAAGGATAGAGAAGCGCGTGCTCTCCGATAGCAGATTAAGATCTGTAATTGATAAGACCGAAAGGACAATGTCTAATGTCGAGACGTGGTACTTTTGTCTCTTGACTTAAAACCTTTAATGAGTAACTCCGCTAAAGCGTAGTTTGAGTATGCGGCCGCCTGAGACGACCGGCATGGTTCTGAAGAAATTCCATGGGCCGTGAAGCCGTAAGTGTTTCAGGATTCCACGTGTCAGGCCTTGTTCGTAGCCCCGGGACGTGTCCATAAACAGGATGATTCTAGGCGTTCTCTGCATATTTGTGTACCCGGCTGAATGGTAGCGCATGCTGGACAAATGTGGAGATAATAATTGCACAAAATGAGGGAATATTTGCGCGCGGTGAGGTTGTCGTCCTGGCTGTTTTGGATAGATTCACCTGCATGTTACATGCATGAGCTGCCGTGTCTGAGACAGCAGGTAAATCAACCCAGCAAAGGAGTACATCATGAAGTCATCAGGAATATCCCGCAGAGAGTTTCTAGGTCGTGGTTTGGCATTTGGTGCGGCAGCCGTGTCGGCACCGTATATTATTCCCAGTGGAGTTCTTGCCGCGGACGGGAGGCCCGGCGCGAATGACAGGATTGGTATTGCGGTGATTGGGCCGGGGCGGCAGGGGGGCGGGTTGTTGAGTTCTGCGGGCGGGTCCAAGTTGGCGCGTATAGTGGCTGTTGCCGATGTGAATCTTGTTCGGGCGAGGGAGCGGGCTGCAAAGTACAAGGCGGAAGTGTACCAGGATTACCGGAAAATGCTGGAGCGCAAGGATATTGACGCGGTGATTACGGCGACGCCGGAACACTGGCGCTCTCTAACGTGTATACATGCGTGTCAGGCTGGCAAGGATGTTTATGCTGAGAAGCCCATGACGCTTACAATCAGGGAAGGTGACGATATCGGTGCCGGCTGATCTGCCACTTGTCGGGAGCGCGCAGGCGGAGGAGTTGAAAAAGGTGGAGCCGCCGAAGGCGAAGAAGTGTCTATAGGGAGCAGCCTTTGAAACAAGCAATAGTTGCTTGACTGTAGACGTTTGGCTGCAGTGTATTGCGGTATGGCAAGGCATTTAAGAGTTGAGTATCCTGTAGCGATCTATCATGTGGAGTGCAGGATGATCGGTGATGGGCGACTGGAAGAGAGTCGGCTGTTTGTTGATGATGCGGCCCGGCAGCGGTTCATAAATGCTTTGTCAGAGCGGGTTGAGCGGTACAATGTCCGGATATATCTGGTCGTCTGCAAATCAAGTGCGGTGGGCACATACAGAGGACAGAGGCTGAATTGCTTGAGATCGGGCTAAATTGGTGCTTTGGTGCTCATGTGGGATGATTATCCTCAATTATGAGAGTTGAGTGGCTGGCTGATATAGTCGGTCTTGTATAAACAGGCATAAATCATACCCTCTGAGGCGCTCCTAATAAAATATGCAAATATTTTCAAAAAACCTTTGACACTGGAACGGTTTATGATAATGTCACAAGGTTTTGTATTAATGGATGCCTAGCCGTATTGAGTATATCTAGGTGAATATCGGCAACAAAGTGAGCTTTTTATATGTTAACTTTGACGTCGAAAGGAGTTTATTTGTCTCCTTTCTTCTTGCCGTGTTTGAGCGTAGGAACGAATCGGGCCCATATAGCTCAGTTGGTAGAGCACGTCCTTGGTAAGGACGAGGTCAGCGGTTCGATCCCGCTTGTGGGCTCCAGAGCATGAACAGTTGTAATAACGTGGGTAAAACTTAGAAGTAGAAGTAAATATCGGAGGATACGGTCATGGCAAAAGAGAAGTTCGAACGTTCGAAGCCGCATGTTAACGTCGGAACAATCGGTCACGTTGATCACGGCAAGACAACCCTGACAGCAGCAATCACAAAGGTACAGTCACTGAAGGGAATGTGCGCATTTGTGGCTTATGACCAGGTCGCAAAGGCATCCGAGTCTCAGGGTCGGCGCGATCCTACCAAGATTCTTACAATCGCAACATCACACGTAGAATATAGCAGTGAGAGCAGGCATTATGCCCACGTTGACTGCCCCGGTCATGCTGACTACGTTAAGAACATGATCACGGGCGCCGCCCAGATGGACGGAGCAATTCTCGTGGTTAGCGCTGCTGACGGCCCAATGCCTCAGACGCGTGAGCATATTCTTCTTGCCCGTCAGGTCGGTGTGCCTCAGGTCGTTGTTTTCCTTAACAAAGTTGACCTTGTTGACGACGCAGAACTGCTTGATCTTGTAGAGATGGAGATCAGGGATCTTCTGACGAAGTACAACTATCCTGGCGACAAGACTCCGATAGTCCGTGGTAATGCTCTTGCCGCAACAAAGGCTGCTGATCCTTCGGATAAGGCTTGTGACTGCATCGGTGAGCTCCTCAAGGCGCTGGATACTTTCATTCCTGAGCCGGTCCGTATCATCGACAAACCGTACCTGATGCCTATCGAAGACGTGTTCTCGATCGAGGGACGTGGAACGGTCGTAACCGGCAGAGTCGAGCGCGGTATCATCAAGGTCGGCGAGGAAGTCGAGATTGTCGGTATCAAGCCCACAACCAAGACGGTCGCCACTGGTGTAGAAATGTTCCGTAAGCTGCTTGATGAAGGTCGCGCAGGCGATAACGTTGGAGTGCTGCTCCGTAGCACGAAGAAGGAAGACGTTGAGCGCGGTCAGGTGCTTGCGAAGCCCGGAACAATTACGCCCCATACCAAGTTCACTGCTGAAGTCTATGTGCTCAGCAAGGATGAGGGTGGACGTCATACTCCGTTCTTCAAAGGATATCGTCCTCAGTTTTACTTCAGGACGACAGATGTGACCGGCGATGTAACTCTTCCAGAGGGAGTCGAGATGGTCATGCCGGGCGACAACATCAGCGTTGAGGTCAAGCTGATTGTGCCGATCGCCATGGAAGAAAAGATGAGATTCGCCATCAGAGAGGGCGGACGCACGGTTGGAGCCGGAACGGTTTCCAAGATTCTTGAATAATTGAAAATAATATAATGCGGCTTGTTCTCCGGAACAAGCCGCATATTTTAACACGAGGCAATCAACAATGCCCAGAGAGCAAGTTACCTTAGCCTGCAGCGTATGCAAGCGTCGCAATTACATGACGACGCGTAATAAGAAGCAGACTACAGTCAAGCTAGAGCTCCTGAAGTTCTGCACGCATGATAAGAAACGCACGCTTCACAAGGAGAGCAAGTAGCAGTTTGTTGTAGGCCAGTAACTCAATTGGCAGAGTACCGGTCTCCAAAACCGGCTGTTGGGGGTTCAAGTCCCTCCTGGCCTGCCAGCAGGCTGTTTTGCCGGTTAATCCGCGGCAGGATAATGATTTAAGGTTTGTTTATGGAGAAGATTAGCAAGATCTTGAATTCGATAAGGACCTTTATAGATGAGGTCGGGGCAGAGCTTAAGAAAACAGCTTGGCCGTCACGGCAGGAGCTTATCGAGTCCACGATGGTAGTGATCGTCTCTGTGGTAATGCTGGGAGTTTTTATAGGTGTCTGTGATAAGATCTTGATTGAATTGCTTGATCTGATAATTCCATAAGGTGGTAGTCAATGGATAAACAGTGGTTTGTTATTCATACCCTAACGGGGCAGGAGAATAATGTTCGCGAGAGCATTATGCGCCGCTTGAAGCAGGAAGAGATGACTGAGTTCATCGACGAAGTCGTCATTCCTACTGAGAAGGTCTCTGAGGTGAAGAAGGGTGTTAAATCCACGAGTACCCGGAAGTTTTTCCCGGGATATGTGCTTGTGAACGTAGCGCTTTATGATGAAAATAAGCAGTTGCGGGACAAAGCATGGTACTTCATTCGGGAGACTCCTGGAATCATTGGTTTTATCGGCGGAGAGAAACCTGTTCCTCTGAGGCAGGGTGAGGTTGATGTAATATTGAACCAGGTCGAAGAGAAGAAAGAGAAAGTAAAGCCAAAAATCACATTCGAGCCTGGAGAAACGATAAAGATAGTCGATGGGCCTTTCCTGAACTTCAGTGGAGTTGTCGAGGAAATAGACCCGGATAGAGGCAAGCTGAAGGTCGCAGTAGCGATATTTGGACGTTCGGCTCCGGTTGAACTTGAATTCTGGCAGGTAGAAAGGGCGTAAAATGGCAAAGAAAGTTATAGGAAAAGTTAAGCTTCAGATACCGGCTGGACAGGCCAATCCCGCGCCGCCAGTGGGTCCTGCTCTCGGTCAGCAGGGTGTGAACATCATGGAATTCTGTAAGCAGTTTAATGCTGCAACCAAGGATAATGCCGGTTTGGTAATACCGGTCATCATCACGGTCTTCGCAGACAGAAGTTTTACATTTATCACCAAGAGTCCGCCAGCATCTTCGCTGCTGAAAAGAGCGGCAGGCTTGGCAAAGGGATCGGCGATTCCTAACAGGGATAAGGTCGGCAAGGTTACCAGGGCGCAGATCCTGGAGATTGTTAAACTCAAAGCGAAGGATATGAACGCCACGGATCCTGCAAGAGCCTCACGGATTATCGAGGGTACGGCCAGGAGCATGGGTGTTGAAGTAGTAGATTGAAAGGCGGCATTAATTTATGGCGACGCACGGAAAGAAATATAAAAGCATAAGGGAGAAGGCACCAGCGGAAGCTCTGGAGCTTGATAAGGCGATTGACTTCCTTAAGCAGAACCATTACGCGAAATTTGATGAGACCATGGAAATCGGTATAAGGCTTGGCATAGATCCGACTAAGTCGGAGAATATGGTCCGCGGTACTGTGTCTCTTCCTCATGGCACAGGCCGTAAGGTCAAGGTCATAGTGTTTGCGACTGGCGCTGCAGCTGATGCAGCAACGGCGGCCGGAGCTGATGTTGTAGGCTTTGAGGATTTAATTGAGAAGGTAAAGGGCGGCTGGTGCGATTTTGACGTAGCCGTTGCTACCAATGAAGCGATGAAGGAAGTCAGAAAGCTCGGTAAAGTGCTGGGACCAAGGGGGCTTATGCCGAATCCCAAGACGGGTACTGTTACTGAGAATACAGCTCAGGCCGTCAAGGAAAGCAAGGCCGGTAAGGTCGAGTTCAGAATGGACAAGCACGGCAACGTAAACGTCGCTTTCGGTAAGTTGTCCTTTGACACGCTGAAGCTTGCTGAGAATGCCAATGTTATCATAAACGCGGTGAAGGCAGAAAAACCTGCCGGCGCCAAAGGTATATTCATGAAGAATTGCACGGTTTCGTCCACAATGGGCGTGGGTGTCAAAGTCAAGGTAAGCGAATAGGTAGGATTCAAATGAGACCAGAAAAAATCTCCATACTGAAAGAAGTAAAGGACAGTCTTGAGGGCAGCGACTACGTGATGCTTTTGGACTTCAAGGGCGCCACGGTGGAAAAGCTGGCTGATCTGCGCGGCAGGATGCGCGGCAACAAGACAAGAGTCAGCGTTGTAAAGAACTCCTTCCTGCGCAAAGCAGTAGAAGGTTCTGGCTGGAACGTCGACAATTTTACTGTAGGCGCTACTGCGATGATTTTCGGCAAGGGCGATGTAACTCTTGTGGCAAAAGCGCTGAGCGAATTCATTAAAGAGAATAATAGTGCGCAGAAGATTAAGGGCGGAAGATTCGGTAAAGACAGTCTCACGCCGTCGGAGATAGTACAGCTGGCAAGCATTCCTTCTAAGCATGTGCTGCTTGGTCAGCTTGTCGGCACCCTTGCGGCGCCTATGACCAGTTTGGTCCGCGTGATGAGCGGGAAAATTTCAAGTGTGTTATACGTTTTGAAGGCAATAGAGGAACAGAAGGCCGGAAAACAGCAATAATTGCTGTGAACTGGATTTGACAGGTATCAGGAAAAACAACAAGTAGAGGAGTAGGAAAGTGGAAAATACAACAAAACCTGTGGCAGAAGGAAAGATGGTTGAGTTCGTTGAGTGGCTTGAAGGTATCAGCGTTCTTGAATTATCAAAGTTGGTTAAAGTATTGGAAGACAAGTTCGGTGTCAGCGCAGCAGCACCTGTAGCCGTAGCGGCGGCAGGCGGCGGAGCAGCAGCGGCAGCACCGGCGGAAGAGAAGACGGAATTCACTGTCATTCTTGCCAATGCCGGTGCGAATAAGATCGGCGTGATCAAGGAGATACGTGCGATAACCGGACTTGGTCTGCAGGATTCCAAAAACATGGCCGAGGGAGCTCCCAAGACCGTGAAGGAAGGTGCTACGAAGGAACAGGCCGCCGAGATAAAGGCGAAGCTTGAAGCCGCCGGAGCCAAAGTGGAGATCAAGTAATTAATCATTACTTTGATTTTCGTGGAATGCTACAGTAACCATTCTCATTTAGAGGTGCTGAATGGCCGATAGAACAAATTATGGTAAGTTGCAGGCAGTTATAGAACCGCCTGATTTGATAGAGATTCAGACAAAGTCATACGCCAGCTTTCTCCAGAAGGATGTAAATCCTTTAAAGAGAAAGAACATGGGGCTTCAGGCAGTCTTCAAGGAAGTCTTCCCCATAGTGAGCTATGATGGACGGTACGTTATTGATTTTGTCAAATATGAGCTTGCTGAGCCTAAGCTTGGCGCGGTGAAAAGCTTGTTCGAAGGTCAGACATATTCAGCCCCCCTGCGGGTTTCGTTCAGGTTAAAAGACGGCGACGATGTACATGAGGAGAGTGTCTATATGGGAGAGATCCCCATAATGACCGATCATGGTTCGTTCGTTGTCAATGGTGCAGAGAGAGTGGTCGTAAGCCAGCTTCATCGCTCACCTGGCATATGCGCGGAGCAAACGCTGCACGCAAATGGTTCGACGCTGTATTCGATAAGGATAATACCAGACCGCGGCTCATGGATCGAGATTCAATTCGACACATCGGACAGGATCTGGATTTACATGGATCGGAAGCGCAGACGCCGGAAGTTTCTCGCCTCGACCTTTTTAAGGGCGTTAGGCTACGGTACTGACGAAGAGTTGCTCGGGCTTTATTATAAGTTTGATAAGATAAGCCTGGGAAAAGCATACAGTGAAGAGGATATAGCTTACAGGGTATTTAAGACCGATATAGTTGATGCAGATTCAAAGTCACTGCTTGCCAAGAAATTTGAGCCTATTACAATAGCCAAGTTGCAGCAGCTTAAGGACGCTGACATAAAGAGTATCGAAGTTGTGGACGTGTCATGGGATAATGGCGTTTTCATGGAGAGCGTTAGCGATGATAAATCCCAGACGATGGAAGATGCACTTAAGGATATATACCATAAACTTCGTCCGGGTGATCCCGCGACGCCATCAAACGCAAGGCAGTTGATCAAGAGGCTGTTTTTTGATGCTAAGCGTTATGACTTGGGCAAAGTCGGCAGATACAAGATCAATCAGAAGCTCGGGTTAGAGGACCAGGTTGACAAAGATCTAAGGGTGCTCGATAAACTTGATGTGATTGCCGCTGTAAAACATCTGATTAAAATTAAGCTGGGTAAGGAGTCGGTGGACGATATCGACCATCTCGGCAACAGGCGTATCAGAACCATAGGTGAGTTGATAGAAAATCAGTGCCGAGTAGGCTTGGCAAGAACGGAAAGGCTTATTCGTGAGCGGATGACCCTTTATGATCCCGCCCATGGAAAGCTGAGTCCTCAGAAGATGGTCAACTCAAAATCGCTTTCAGCTGTTGTGCAGGACTTCTTCGGCAGAAGCCAGCTCAGTCAGTTCATGGATCAGACGAATCCACTTTCTGAGCTTGCGCATAAGCGCAGATTGAGCGCGTTGGGCCCCGGAGGCTTGAGCAGAGAGCGCGCAGGATTTGAGGTGCGTGACGTGCATTCAAGTCACTACGGCAGAATATGTCCGATCGAGACGCCTGAGGGACCGAATATTGGTCTTATATCTTCGCTCAGTATTTTTGCGAAGGTAAATGATTTTGGCTTTATCGAAAGTCCATACAGGAAAGTAACCAGCGGAAAAGTGCTGGATGATGTGCTGTATCTTACAGCAGATCAGGAAGAGCGCTATATTATCGCCCAGGCTAATGCGCCTTTGGATGATAAGAACAGGTTTGCGAAGGACATGGTATCTGTGAGGCAGAAAGGCGAGTTTCTGGAGGTTCCCAAGGACAAAGTTGAACTCATGGATGTATCACCTATGCAGGTGGTAAGTATCGCAGCTGGTCTTATTCCGTTCCTTGAGCATGATGATGCTAACAGAGCCTTGATGGGCGCTAACATGATGAGGCAGGCAGTCCCGCTACTCAAAACTCAGCGGCCTTACGTGGCCACAGGGCTGGAAGATCTCGTAGCCAGGGATTCCAGGGTGAAGATTGTCGCTTCCAAAGCCGGTAAGGTGGCGTATGTTTCTGCATACAAGGTCATAGTTACCGATGATGGTAAGCTCCCGCAGCGCGGACAGAGCAAGGATTCAGTAGTTGAATACGAACTACAGAAATTCCGGCGTACGAATGCCGGGACATGTTTTAACCAGAAGCCTACAGTGGCCATAGGGCAGAGCATAAAGAAAGGCGATACAATCGCCGATGGACCTGCAACTTGTGAAGGCGAATTGTCGCTGGGCAAGAATCTGCTGGTGGCCTTTATGCCTTGGTGCGGATATAACTTTGAAGATGCGATTCTCATCAGCGAACGGGTGTTAAGAGATGATATATTCACCTCGATACACGTGCAGGAGTTTGAGATAGGCGCTCGGGACACAAAGCTGGGTCCGGAAGAGATTACGCGGGATATTCCGAATGTCGGCGAGGAAGCCCTGAAGGATCTTGGAACTGACGGCGTTGTGCGGCGCGGGGCCGAAGTTATGCCAGGTGACATACTTGTAGGCAAAATCACACCTAAGAGTGAGACGGAACTTGCACCAGAGGAAAGGTTGCTGCGTGCGATCTTCGGTGAAAAGGCTGCAGAGGTGCGCGATACCTCCCTTACAGTCCCCAGTGGGACATACGGTATTGTCATGGATATCAACGTACAGTCTCATGTCAAAGAGATCAAGCGCACTTCGATGAGTAATTCTGAGAAGAAAAAGCAGGTCAAGAATATCAATGAGGAGTATAAGCAGAAAAGGCAGCAGCTTCTTGAGGAGTTGACAGAGGCGTTGAGCAATATACTGCTTGGTGAGAAGATTCCTCTAGATGTCAGTGATACCGAAGCCGGTGAAGTCATTATCCCTGCCAACAGGAAGATAACCAAGACATTGCTCAGGAAGCTTGCAGCAGCGCATGCGCACATCCAGATTGAGAGCAGTCCCATACAGATTAAGATAGACGAGATTATCGGTGACTACAGGCCGAAGTTTGCAGAACTGGATGACGACCATCAGAAGGCGATAGACAGGTTTGAAAGCGGTGACGAGGTTGACGCTGGAATAATCAAGCAGGTGAAGGTGTATGTGGCCGCTAAGAAGAAATTGGCTGTCGGTGACAAGCTGGCAGGACGCCATGGTAACAAGGGTGTTGTTGCCAGAATAGTTCCTGACTGCGAGATGCCATTCCTTCCGGATGGAACACCGTGCGACATCGTGCTGAATCCTCTCGGTGTGCCTTCCCGTATGAACGTCGGGCAGGTGCTGGAGACGCACCTTGGTGCCGCATGCAAGGCGCTTGGTATGCACGCGACAACGCCAGTCTTTGACGGTATTTCCGAGAAGAGCATAAGAGAATTGCTGGAGAAGGCTAAGATGCCTGTCGATGGCAAGACTGTGCTGTATGATGGACGTACCGGTGAGCCTTTTGACCAGAGGGTCGTTGTCGGGCAGATATATATGATGAAGCTTCATCATCTTGTCACGGATAAGATTCATGCCAGAGCAGTTGGCCCTTACTCGTTGGTGACCCAGCAGCCTCTTGGCGGCAAGGCACAGTACGGTGGTCAGCGGCTTGGAGAAATGGAAGTATGGGCGCTTGAGGCCTATGGCGTATCGTTCATGCTTCAGGAATTCCTGACCGTGAAGAGCGATGATGTGCCTGGCAGAACGAGGATATATGAATCCATCGTCAAGGGCGAAAATACCCTTGATGCGGGTACTCCGGAGTCGTTCAGCGTTCTCGTGAACGAACTTAGGGGATTGTGCCTGCATGTGAATATGAAAGCGAATGAACAGGCTGTAACCAGCAGCATTTAACAGGAGGTTGACTTGAACCAATTTTCGGCAAGAGGAATGATGGGATTGTCTGAAGTGGATAAGTTCCATTCTGTACAGATAACGCTGGCTTCGCCTGAAATGATAAGGTCTTGGAGCAAGGGAGAGGTCAAGAATCCAGAGACGATAAATTATCGGACATACAAACCCGAACGTGGCGGACTATTCTGTGAGAGAATTTTCGGCCCTACGCGTGATTGGGAGTGCAGTTGCGGTAAATACAAGAGAATCAAGCATAAGGGCGTCATCTGCGACCGTTGCGGCGTAGAGGTGACTCAGGCTAGGGTTCGTCGTGAGAGGATGGGGCATATAGAGTTGGCAGTGTCGGTGTCGCATATATGGTTCTTCAAGTGCACCCCAAGCAGGATAGGCCTGATGCTCGACATCACGACCACAAACCTCGAGAGGGTTCTATACTACGAAGACTATCTGGTTATCAATCCTGGTGATACGCCATTAAAAGCTAAGCAGCTTTTGAGTGAGATGGAATATAGAGAGGCTCTCGAGAAATACGGCGAAACGTTTGACGCAAAGATGGGTGCTGAAGCTGTGCGTGATATCCTGAAAGCATCAGATCTTGATCAAATGATCGTTGAGCTTGAGGATCAGATGGAGAAGACCAAGAGCAAGCAGACCCGGAAGAAGCTTTCAAAAAGGATGAAGGTGGTTGAGGGATTCAGAAACAGCGGCACGCGGCCGGAGTGGATGATCCTGGATGTGCTGCCTGTCATACCGCCGGAGCTTCGTCCGCTTGTGCCTCTTGAGGGCGGCAGATTCGCAACCTCAGATCTTAATGATCTTTACAGGCGGGTTATTAACCGCAACAACAGGCTTAAGAACCTTTTGCAGCTCAAGACGCCTGATGTCATCATACGCAATGAAAAGCGGATGTTGCAGGAGGCGGTAGATGCGGTGTTTGATAACGGACGCCATGGCAGACCTGTCAATGGACAGGGCAACAGGCCATTGAAGTCGTTGTCGGATATGCTTAGAGGCAAGAGTGGAAGATTCCGCCAGAATCTTCTCGGTAAGCGAGTGGATTATTCAGGCAGGTCGGTCATCGTTGTCGGGCCGGAGCTGAAGCTTAACCAGTGCGGCTTACCCAAGAAGATGGCGCTTGTACTGTTCGAGCCCTTCATAATAAGAAGGCTCAAGGAAATGGGCGTGGTCCACACCGTTCGCAGTGCAAAGAAGCTGATTGAAAAGCAGACTGACGAAGTTTGGGATATTCTCGAGGAAGTTACGAGAGACAAGACAGTGATGCTGAACAGAGCCCCTACGCTGCATAGGCTCAGTATACAGTCATTCGAACCCATGCTTATAGAGGGTGATGCGATTCAGATACATCCGCTAGTCTGTACCGCTTACAATGCTGACTTTGATGGTGACCAGATGGCTGTGCATGTTCCTTTATCAGTGGAGGCACAGATTGAATCTCGGTTGCTGATGATGTCGACGAATAACATATTCTCGCCTTCCAGTGGAAAGTCAGTCATGACTCCCACACAGGATATAGCTCTTGGTATATACTACCTGACGGCCTTCAGTCAGGCGGATAAGATACAGTCATATAAGAAAAAGGAAGCAGGTGCTAGTCACGAAAGACTTCCAATACTGAATGATTACACTGACGTCAAACTTGCGTTTGACGACGGAGCAATGACCGTACATACGAGGATAAGATTCAAGAACCCTGACCATTTGCGCGACACCGAGTATGGAGACAAGAACGCAAAGGTAATCGCCACAACAATCGGCAGGGTGATGTTCAATAACATATGGCCTGAAGCAATGGGCTTTGTGAATAAGCTCGTAGATAAATCAATGCTCGGAAAGCTTATCTCGACTTGCCACAAGCTTGCTGGTCACAGCAAGACGGTTGCCGTTCTTGATGATCTCAAAAAATTGGGCTTTGAGCACGCAACGCTGGCCGGAGTCTCAATCGGTATGGACGACATGATCATTCCCAAAGACAAGCCCGAGATAATTGACAGGGCACGGGAGAGTGTTGCCGAGGTCGATCGCCAATATCGTAATGGTGTGATAACCGACGGTGAGCGGTATAATAAGATCATTGATATCTGGACTCATGCCACAGAGGAGATTTCCAATGCTATGTACCGTTCGATCGAAGAGAATCAGGGCAGTGCTGAGATAAACCCTGTTTACATGATGGTCGACTCGAAGGCGAGAGGTAGCCGTCAGCAGATTAGGCAGCTAGCTGGTATGCGTGGTTTGATGGCAAAACCGTCAGGTGAGATTATTGAAAGGCCGATCACATCCAACTTTAAAGAAGGTCTCAGTGTTCTTGAGTACTTCATTAGTACCCACGGCGCCAGAAAGGGACTTGCTGATACTGCATTAAAGACAGCTGATGCGGGATATCTTACACGTAAACTTGTTGATGTCTCACAGGACGTGATCATAGTTGAGCAGGATTGTAACACGGTTAACGGCATCGAAATTAGTGCCGTGACTGAAGGTGACGACGAGCTGGTTTCTCTCAAGACCAGAGCGACAGGACGTACGGCTCTAAACGATGTTCTGGATCCTATTTCCCAGACTGTAATAGTTAAAGCGGGCGACGAGCTTACTGAGACGGTATGCGATAAGATGGCAAAGATAGGTGTAGAGCGTATCAAAATCAGGAGCGTCTTGACGTGCGAAGCCAGGATCGGCATATGCGCTAAGTGCTACGGCAGAGACTTGGCTACCGGGAAGCCTGTAGAGGTGGGTACGGCCACTGGAATTATCGCCGCACAATCCATCGGTGAGCCCGGAACGCAGTTGACAATGAGAACGTTCCACATTGGTGGTACCGCGAGCGCAGTCTTCAAACAGCCTGAGATTCATGTTAAGAATTCCGGAACTGTAAGGTTCAGCGATTTGAGGATCGTGAAGAACAAGGAAGACGAGTCTGTTGTTCTAAATAAGAATGGATCCATCAGCGTGCATGACGATACGGGTCGTGAGCTCGAAAGGCATCTAATTGCGATGGGCGCGATAATCAATGCTGAAGATGGTGGAAACATATCTAAAGGGAAAATGCTTGCCAAGTGGGATCCCTACAGCGTGCCGATTCTGGCGGAGCAGGAAGGTGTTGTGAGCTTCCACGACTTCGTTGAGAATGTAACGGTCAAGAAGGAGATCGACGAGGCCACCGGATTAAAGGGCGCGGTTGTTCTGGAAACCAAAGAGGACATGCATCCGCAGATCATCCTGAAGGATGACAAAACCGGGCAAGTGTTGGCATTCTATAGCATACCTGCAGGTGCTCACGTTATGGTGAAGGAAAGCAAAAAAGTCCTTCCTGGCGAAGTGCTTGCAAAAACACCCCGCAAGGAATCAAAGACTCGTGATATCACCGGTGGATTGCCGAGGGTGTCAGAATTATTCGAGGCCAGGCAGCCAAAAGATGCTGCAGAGATTGCCAAGATCGAGGGACTTGTCGACTTTGGCCCCAATCAGCGCGGCAAACGCTGTCTGATTATACGGGATGAGTCAACCGGGGCTGTCGAAGAGCACATGATACCTATGAGCAAGCATATCGTCGTGTTCAAGGGTGACAAGATCAAGAAAGGCCAGCAGCTTACTGAAGGGCCGGTTGTGCCTCAGGAGATCTTGGATGTCTGCGGGCCGCAGGCGCTTCAGGAGTACCTTGTGAATGAGGTGCAGCAGGTATACAGGCTGCAGGGTGTGGAGATCAATGACAAGCATATCGAGATCATAGTACGACAGATGTTGCGCAAAGTCAGGATCACTAATCCAGGCGATACCGAATTTCTGTGGGGAGAGCAGGTAATGAAGCAGAAGTTCCTGCAGACGAACGAGGATGCGATGAAAGAGGGGAAGAGGCCTGCAGAGGCTGCTCCCGCGCTACTTGGCATCACTAAGGCATCGCTGGAGACAGAGAGTTTCATCTCTGCTGCGTCATTCCAGGACACCACCAGGGTATTGACCGATGCTGCAACGCTGGGCAGGATTGACACATTGCGTGGGTTCAAGGAGAACGTAATAATGGGTCAGTTGATACCGGGCGGGACAGGATTCGCGATGCACAGGAATATAAAGCTTGTTCCGTTGGCGGAGCCAATAGCGGAAGAAGATATGCCACAGGTGGATGAGGCAAAGCAGAACTTGCGTAATTTGCTAGGTTAGTCTTGTAAGTAACAAGGAAGAGTTGATAGATTTAGCTTCCTTTTTGTAAAGAGGATAAAAAATATATGCCGACAATTAACCAGTTAGTGAAATATGGCAGAACAAGACAGCGGAAGAAGAGTAAATCTGCTGCGCTTAAGAGCTGTCCGCAGCGCAGAGGCGTTTGCGTTATCGTAAAGACGCAGACACCAAAGAAACCGAACTCAGCACTCCGTAAAGTTGCAAGAGTACGGCTTACGACTGGGTATGAGGTAACGGCTTATATACCCGGAGAAGGTCACAATCTTCAGGAGCACAGCGTGGTGTTGGTGAGGGGTGGCAGGGTAAAGGATCTTCCTGGCGTAAGGTATCATATAGTCAGGGGTGCGCTTGATTCGCTGGGAGCAGCCGGTCCAAGTAATACGAACAAACTGACTCGTAATGTTTCAAGAAGCAAGTACGGGGTAAAAAAACAGAAGCCGGCAAAGGCTTAATCAAGGAATAGCAATATGGCTAGAAGGCATCAAGCTGAACAGAGGACCGTAATACCGGATTTAAAGTATAATAGTGAACTAGTTGCCCGCATGATCAACGTCATAATGCGAAAAGGCAAGAAGGCCACGGCTGAAAAGATAGTATACGGGGCTCTTAACGAGATTCAGGAAAAGATGAAGACCGATCCAATGGAGGTCCTTATCAAAGCCATGGACAATATTAAGCCGCGGGTAGAAGTGAGGTCGCGGAGAGTGGGCGGCGCAACTTATCAGGTTCCAGTAGAGGTGAACAAGCAAAGAGGTCTTGCGTTGGGCTTGCGTTGGCTTACGTCGTATTCGTCTGCTCGCAAGGGTATCCCTCTGAGCAGAGCGCTTGCATTGGAGCTGATGGACGCTTTCAATAATCAGGGTAACGCGATAAAGAAGCGTGATGATACCCACAAGATGGCGCAGGCCAATAAGGCATTTGCGCATTACGCTTGGTAAAGACTATTTGTCAAAAGGTATAATGTCAGCAGTTTTGGAACAAAATAGCATGGTTACGAACGCAAAGAGTGCAATTAGAGAGGCACCTGAGCGGACAAAGCCTCTTAGTTCGGTAAGGAATATCGGCGTCATAGCTCATATAGATGCCGGTAAGACCACCGTGACTGAGCGCATGCTGTATTATACGGGTAAGGTCTATAAGATGGGTGAAGTACATGACGGTACGGCGGTCATGGATTGGATGATTCAAGAGAAGGAGCGCGGTATAACCATAACCAGCGCAGCTACGACTTGCTTCTGGAAAGATCATCAAATTAATATCATCGACACCCCTGGCCATGTTGATTTCACCGTTGAGGTGGAGCGGTCTTTGCGCGTCCTCGATGGAGCAGTAGGCGTGTTCTGCGGTGTGGGCGGAGTTCAGCCTCAGTCCGAAACGGTTTGGAGGCAGGCAGATAAATACCATGTTCCACGAATAGCGTTCGTGAATAAGCTGGACAGGATGGGTGCTGATTTTAGAAAGGTTGTCACTGAGATTGGTGAGCGTCTGGGTTCGTTTGCTGTGCCGTTGCAGATACCTATCGGCGTTGAAGAGAATTTCACCGGAATAATAGATCTTCTCGCTATGCGTGCGATATCATTTGATAATGATAGCATGGGAACGAAGATGTCGGTAACTGATATACCAGCAGAGCTTGCTGCGTGTGCTGAAAAGGCTCGGCTCGACATGATAGAGAAGTTAGCAGAAAAAGATGAGACCCTGCTTGATGCATTTCTCTCCAATCCGGATGTGCCAGTCGAGGTCCTGAAGCAATCAATACGTATGCTGACGGTGGCGAACAAGATTGTGCCTGTCGTATGCGGCTCGGTACTCAAGTACAAGGGGGTTCAGCAGTTGCTGGATGCTGTGGTTGATTTTCTTCCGAGTCCGCTCGAAGTTCCAGTTATAAAGGGTATCAATCCTAAGAATGATGAGATAATAGAACGTGAGCCGGATGATTTTGGGCCGCTCAGCGCGCTGGTATTTAAAATTGCAAATGATCCCTACTCTGGCAGGCTGGCCTTTTTCCGTGTTTACTCCGGAAAGATAAAGAAGGGGCAGAATGTTCTTAACAGCAGGACGAAGAAGCGTGAACGGGTAATGCGTCTTTTACAGCTTCATGCTGACAGCAGAACGGATGTAGAGCAGCTTTACTCAGGCGAAATAGGTGCCATAGCAGGAATGAAGAATGTTACGACTGGTGATACACTATGCCTGGAGAATGCTGTCATTGAGCTGGAAAGAATCAAGTTTCCCGAGCCTGTTATGTTCCTGGCAATAGAGCCAAAAACCAGAGCGGACAAGGAAAAACTGAATCTGGCACTTGAGAATCTGGCATCAGAAGATCCAACTTGGCTTATCCGGATTGATGCAGAAACGGGCCAGACTGTCGTGAGTGGAATGGGTGAACTGCATTTGGAGATACTTAAAGACAGGTTAAGCCGGGAGTTTAAGGTAAGCGCAAACATGGGAAATCCTATGGTTGCCTATTATGAAATAATCACCAAAAAGACAGTGGCATCACATACATTTGACCGTGAAATAGGCGGGAAAAGGCAGTTTGCTATGGTGAGTATAGAGGTTTCTCCCAAAGAGCGTGGCACAGGCAATAAGATTGACTTTAAGGTGTCCACAGAAAAATTACCACATGAAATGCGGAAAAGTGTTGAAGATGGCCTGCAAGACGGTATAGTAACCGGCGTTTTGGGAAGATTCCCGGTCACGGACATAGAAGTCAAGGTGACAGGCGCTTCATTTGATCCTGAAGCGTCGAGTGAAATAGCGTTTAGGAGTGCAGCAGTAATGGCTTTCAGAGATGCTGTCATGCAGGCGGCTCCTGAGTTGGTGGAGCCGTTGATGTCGCTCGAGATCATAACTCCCGCAGAGCATATGGGGGATATTATGAGTGACATAAATGGACGTAGAGGTAAGGTGAGGGAGATGTATATGAAGGGCGATTCGCACATCATACATGCTTGCGTCCCGCTGGCGGAACTGTTCGGCTATTCAACAGCTGTTCGTTCTGTGGCGCGGGGTCGTGCGGCATATACGATGGAGCCTGAGAAATTTGAGATTGTCCCGAAGAATCTGAGGGACCAACTACTTAACAGGTGAGAACATAATGGAAGGTCAGCGAATAAGAATTAAATTGCAAGCTTACGATCATGGTGTGCTTGATCAGGCTGTGCAGGATATCATAGAAACGGCTAAGGGAACCGGTGCTCAGGTTGTCGGGCCGACCCCACTTCCCACAAGAATAGAGCGTTTCACGGTGAATAGAAGTCCGCATGCGGATAAGAAATCGATGGACCAGTTTGAAATGCGCACGCATAAGCGTTTGCTGGACATATTGAGTCCGACCGCCAAGACGGTAGATGAGCTGAAGAAGCTCAACCTTCCCGCCGGTGTGGATATAACAATCAAGATATGAGTGGAGCCATGGAAGGATTAATAGGAAAAAAGATAGGTATGATGCAGGTGTACGACGCGAATAGCGTACGTAGAGATGTTACTGTCTTGGAGATGGGGCCCTGTGTCGTAATTCAGCGAAAGACTGGCGTTAAGGATGGCTACGATGCTGTTCAGGTGGGGTACTGTGACAAGAAAGAGTCGCGGACAATCAAGCCTGATCTCGCAAGATTCAAGAAGGCGGGGACAGCGCCTAAGCAGTTCCTCAAGGAATTTAAGGTCGATCCTAAGAATGAGATCAAAGCCGGTGATTCAGTCAATGCCACAATATTCGAAGGTGTTAAGTTTGTGGATATTACGGGAATCACAAAAGGCCGTGGTTTTCAGGGTGTGGTTAAGCGTTATCGGATGAGGGGTGGCCCTATGACGCACGGTGGTCATTCGAAACGAAGGGTTGGATCAATAGGTCAGAATTCATATCCTGCGCGTGTTCTGAAAGGTAAGAGGATGTCAGGCCATATGGGCGTGGATCAGGTAACAACTCAGAACATCAAGGTTGTCGAGCTGAGGGGACAGGAAAACCTTTTATTGGTTGGCGGGGCTGTGCCAGGATTCAATGGTGCCCTGGTCATCGTCAGGAAAGCTTTAAAGAAGAAGGCAGGTAAGGCCCAATGAGCAACATAAAAGTATTTGATATAAAGGGTTCTCCGGCAGGGGAGATAAAGGTTGATGATAAGATCCTTGTGCTGGACAAGGGCGAGCAGGCTGTTCATGACGTTATTGTGGCGACCATGGCTGCAAAGCGGCTGGGTGCTGCATCGACGTTGAGAAAAGGCGAAGTCGCCGGAAGCAACAAGAAGCCTTGGAAACAGAAAGGCACAGGACGTGCGAGGGCTGGACTAAGGCAGTCGCCCGTGTGGCGCGGTGGTGGTGTTGCATTCGGTCCGCATCCCAGGGATTACACTCAGAAGATCAACAAGAAGGTGGCAAAGCTGGCTTTCAAGAGAGCCTTCAGTGAGAAGATTGCCAACGACCAGATAAGGGTTATAAATTCAATGGAGATGGTGGCGCCTAAAACGAAGACATTTGTATCATTGTTGAAGAATCTGGGTATAGCGCGCAAGGTGCTTGTGGCTCTTGGCAAACTTGACCAGAATGTCATACGTTCGGCCAGGAACATCCCCGGTGTCGAAATCAGCAGGGCTGATGACGTTAATATTTACCAGCTGATAAATCATTCAGCAATTGTGACGGACAAGTCTGGCTATGAAGTCATGATGAACAGGTTTGCTGGCAAAGGGAAGGCAGGTTGATAATGCGTCTTGAAGAAGTCATCAAGAAGGTACATGTGACAGAGAAGAGCAGCAAGCTCATGGAGCATAATAAGTATTTTTTCTTAGTCGATAAAGCGGCCACGAAGATAGAGGTCAAGCAGGCTGTAGAAAAGATGTTTAAGGTGACTGTTGCTGCCGTCAATACCATGAGGTACGAGGGCAAGGTCAAGAGGGACAGAAAAAACAAGTACGGTAAACGCTCTGATTGGAAGAGGGCAGTTGTGACCCTTAAGGGTGACAGCAAGATAGACTTAACAGTTTAAAGGTAGGGTGATTAGCCATGGGTCTTAAGAAATATAAGCCGACAACGCCATCGATGAGGTACACTATAGTACCATCGTATGAAGAGATAACGAAAAAGTCGCCTGAGCGTAGCTTGACGGTGGCGATGAACAAGACCGCAGGACGTAATTTCGAGGGACGTATAACAGTCCGTCATCGCGGCGGTGGGCATAAGAGAAAGTACAGAATCATTGATTTCAAGCGTGACAAGAACGGAATACCTGCTGTTGTCTCTGCAATAGAGTACGATCCAAATCGCTCATGTTACATAGCTCTTTTGGCTTATGTGGACGGCGAGAAGCGTTACATACTTGCACCTCAAGGGGTGAAAGTGGGCGACAAACTTCTTTCCGGCCCTGATGCTGAGCCGGTTATTGGTAACTGTATGCCGCTATCTAAAATGCCGCTGGGACAGACAATCCATAATATAGAACTACAGCCTGGCAGGGGTGGACAGATTGTAAGGACAGCTGGCGGGAAAGCGCAGCTTATGTCCAAGGAAGGCGAGTTTGCTCACATAAGATTGCCATCTGGCGAGATACGTCTTATTAATGTGAGGTGCGTTGCGACGGTCGGTCAGATCGGAAATTCGGATTGGTCCTCTCTGGTGTTGGGTAAGGCCGGTCGCAAAAGGTGGCGTGGTATAAGGCCTACGGTCAGGGGTGTTGCGATGAACCCGGTCGATCATCCTATGGGTGGAGGCGAGGGCAGGAGTTCCGGTGGTGGACATCCGGTGTCACCATGGGGCAAACTGTCGAAGGGCGGGAAAACGAGAGGCAGGCGGAGAACCTCGAATAGATTCATAATCAAACGGAGAAAGTAAAAAGATGTCGCGTTCACTTAAAAAAGGGCCATTCGTAGACGATAAGCTTCTCAAAAAGGTGGAGAAGCTCAACAAGACAGGGGAGCGTAAGCCGATTAAGACTTGGGCGAGAGGGTCTATGATCGTCCCTGACTTTGTGGGGCATACGTTTGCCATTCATAACGGTAAGCAGCATCTTTCGATATTCATAAATGAAAACATGGTAGGGCATCGCCTGGGTGAGTTTGCGCCAACCAGGACGTTCCGCAAGCACGGTGCGCATACTGACAAGACTAAAGCGCTTAAGTAACAGGGAAAGACTTCAATGGACGTAAGAGCATATGCAAGATTTGTGAGGCTGTCGCCCACCAAGGCAAGAGACATTGCTGCGAAAATACGCGGCATGTCAGTTGCTGAGGCGCTACAGATAACCGAGTTCAGCGAAAGAAAAGGCGCATTCTATGTTGGCAAGACTCTCAAGTCGGCTATTGCGAATGCGGAGAAGAATCATAAGCTTTCGCTGGAGAGTTTGACGGTCAAGAGCGCTGTTGTCGAGGCTTCTGTGATGATGAGAAGATTCAAGGCAAGGGCTCGTGGATCAGCAGGTCCGATTAAGAAAAGGCTTTGTCATATAAAGATAATTTTGACGGACGAATCAAAATAATAAGTGTAGCACGCAAGGCGTGAGCACCGGAAGGAGCTAAAATTGGGACAGAAGGTTAATCCAATAGGGATCAGATTGGCCGTAAATAAGAACTGGCGTTCCCGCTGGTTCAGCGGCAAAAAAGGATTTGGTCAGTTGCTGATAGAGGACGGTAAGATCAGGTCTTTCTTGAAGAAAGAGCTCAAGGACGGATCGATATCTGACATAATAATTGAGCGAGCTGCGAATCGGTTGAGGGTTACCATACACACGGCTCGGCCTGCAGTTGTGATAGGTCCTAAAGGCGCCAAGATAGACGAGTTAAAGGGCAGGGTCGCCAAGATGACTCAGGGCAAGGATGTGTACATAGATATCAGAGAAGTCAAAGATCCTGATGTGAACGCACAGCTTGTCGCTGAGGGTATTGCCTTGCAGATTGAGCGCAGAGTGGCAGTCAAGAGGTGCATCAAGAGAGCCATTAAGCTTGCGCTAGAGCTGGGTGCCAAGGGAATGAAGATAAAGTGCAGCGGCCGGCTCGGAGGAGCGGAGATTTCCAGGTATGAGTGGTCGAAGGAAGGCAAAGTTCCTTTGCATACGCTCAAGGAGGAGATTGATTACGGATTTGCTGAGGCGGCTACCACGGCCGGTCTAATTGGTGTTAAAGTGTGGGTTTGTAAGAAACCTGAGACAAAGGAAGTCGGGAAGGGGGTAAAGTCAAATGCCTCTTATGCCTAAAAGAGTAAAGCATCGCAAGAGTCATAAACTTGACTGGAGCGGAAAAGCGACTAGTGGTAATGCATTGGCTTTTGGTGAATACGGATTGAAAGCTATAGGACGGGGATGGCTCCGTAACACGCAGATTGAGGCGTGCAGGGTATCCATAAACAGGAGCCTTAAAAAGAAAGGCAAGCTCTGGATAAGGATTTTTCCGGATTTGCCAGTGACTAAGAAGCCTATCGAGGTCAGAATGGGTAAGGGAAAAGGAAATCCCGAATGGTGGGTGGCTATTATTAGACCGGGGGCGATGCTTTTTGAATTGGCTGGTGTAACAGAAGCTGTAGCCAGGGATTCGTTCAGGTTGGCTGCGGCCAAAATAGGCATTGCCACCAAGATGGTCATCAGGGGAAAAGTGGGTTGATTATGGATAAGAAAATGAAGGTAAAGAATTTAAAAGGACAGACGATTGAGGAACTGAAGCAGTTGAGTGAGGATACTCAAAAGGAGCTCTTCTCTTTGAGGATGAAGAGAGGCACAGGCACCCTTGAGCAGCCCTTGCGTCTTCGGACACTCAGACGCGATGTAGCCAGAATCAAGACAGCAATCAGAGAACTGGGAGTGAAGTAAGATGGCGCAGGAAATTACAAATAACCGCGGCAAGCGCAAGGAAAGAAAAGGAATAGTCATCAGCAAGATGGGGAATAAGAGCATCAGAGTGCTCACCGAGACTAGAAAGCCTCATCCGGTTTATGGCAAGGTCCTTACATATAAGAAAACATTCCACGTGCATGATGAGGAAAATAAGGCTGTCGTGGGTGATACTGTAATAATAGTAGAGTCTAGGCCGATCAGCCGCCTGAAGAGATGGCGCCTAGTCGAAGTTTTGAAGAATGCATTGAAATAAGGACAGAAGATAATGATTACAGAGCAGACAGAGCTGGTGGTTGCCGACAACAGTGGAGCAAAGAGAGCCATGTGTTTTAGGATTCTTGGACATAAGCGCAATGCTGCCCACGTCGGGGACATAATAAAGGTAGCCATAAAAGAAGCACAGCCTGACGGACAGGTAAAGAAGGGTCAGGTTGCAACCGCTCTAATAGTCAGAACGGTCCATCCTATACGGAGACCTGATGGGTCTTATCTGCGATTCGACAACAATGCATGCGTTATTATAGATGCGACGCTGAACCCTCTTGGCACAAGGATATTCGGCCCGGTGGCAAGGGAACTGCGTGATAAGAATTTTATGAAAGTGATATCGCTGGCTCCAGAGGTGATTTAGAGAGCTGCAGGTCAGAAGGGGAATATATCGTGAGTATAAATAGAATAAAAAAGAATGATACCGTGATAGTAATATCCGGGTCGGAGAGTGGTAAGAAGGGGAAGATACTGCAGGTGGTCTCTTCACGCGAAAGAGCCTTTGTAGAGGGCGTAAACCTTGTGAAGAAGTGTCTGCGCAAGACAAAGGAGAATCCGCAGGGTGGTATCACGGATAAGGAGCAGTCGATTGCGATGTCCAACCTCATGCTTTTGTGCCCTGATTGCAAGAAGGGTCGTCGTATAAAGATGGTCGCGGTCGAAAGCAAGACCGTTAGAAAGTGTCGCAAGTGCGGATATTCATTTGATAAATGAGGATAAAATGTCGAGATTAAGAGATAAATATAGTAAAGAAGTGGTGCCGGCACTGATGAAGAATCTTGGCATCAGCAATAAGATGAGAGTGCCTCGCATTCTCAAGGTTGTCATTAACATGGGTGTAAGTGCGGCTGATAAGGATGCGCTCAAGGGCTTCGCCGAGCAGCTTGCTGCGATGACAGGCCAGAAGCCGGTCATCATCAAATCCACCAAGAGCATATCAAACTTCAAGCTGAGAGAAGGGATGAATGTCGGCGCAAAAGTTACCGTACGCGGCGAGAGGATGTATGATTTTATAGACAGGTTGATAAGTGCGGCGCTACCTAAGGTCAGGGATTTCAGGGGATTGCCGGTGACGTCTTTTGATGGCAGGGGAAATTATACATTCGGCATCAAAGAGCAGACAATCTTTCCCGAGATAGATCCCAACACGGTAACCCAGATTCAGGGAATGGACGTAACCATAGTTACCAGTGCCTCGAGCAACAAAGAAGCTCGTGAGCTGCTGAAACTTGTCGGGATACCTTTTGTCGGTAAGTAATGGGAGGAAGCTGAATTGGCTAAGAAATCATTGATGGTAAAACAGGAGCGGACACCTAAATTTAAGGTGCGCAAGTACAATAGGTGCAAAAAATGCGGTAGACCACGTGCATTCATCAGGAAGTTCCAGGTCTGTCGACTATGTTTCAGGGAAATGGCGATGAATGGCCAGATACCCGGTATAACAAAGGCTAGCTGGTAAGGAGCGGAGAAATAAAATGAGTTGTACAGATCCCATTGCGGATATGCTGTTGAGGATCAGGAATGCCCAGACGGCAGGGCTTGAGAAGGTCGAACTTCAAAGTTCGAAAGTGAAGACCGAAATAGCGCGAATCCTTAAAAAAGAAGGCTATATCCTTGATTATGCTGTAGAGGGCGGTATCAAGAAGACACTGGTGCTCTACATAAAATATGTTAACGGGGAGCCGGCCATAACGGGCCTTAGAAGAAAGAGCAAGTCGGGTCTGCGTGTGTATACAAGGTTCGACAAGATACCCAAAGTTTTGGGCGGTATGGGTATATCGATATTAAGTACTTCTGGCGGTTTGCTTACGGACAAGGAAGCCAGGAAGCAGAAACTTGGTGGCGAAATCATATGTGTTGTTTGGTGAGGTGAGCGATGTCTAGGATAGGAAAAAAACCGATAGATGTTCCAGCAGGTGTCGATGTGAAGATCGATAATTCGACGGTCAAGGTAAAAGGACCACTTGGCGAGCTTTCCCGTGAGTTTTCCGGGCCAGTTCAGGTCAAGATTCAGGACAAGCAGGTGGTTCTGACGTCGACAGAGGATACGGCGTTTGGAAAGAGTTATCATGGAATGGCAAGAAGCCTGATATCTAACATGATAGTAGGTGTGACAACCGGCTTTTTCAAGGAGCTTGAGATTCAGGGTGTTGGTTTTAAAGCCGCGTTAGCAGGTAAGAAAGCCACATTCTCTCTTGGCTATTCAAGGCCGATCGATTATGACCTGCCCGATGGTATAAAAATGACGATCGATCAGGGTACGATGTTGAAAATATCTGGTGTCGACAATCAGAAGGTGGGTGAAGTGGCGGCTCATGTCCGTTCCTTCTTCCCGGTGGAGCCCTACAAGGGCAAGGGTATCCGTTACAAGAATGAACATGTACGCCGCAAGGTAGGCAAGACAGTAGCTTAAGGATTTTAGCAAATGAAAGTTGTTAATAGAAAGTCAAAAAGGGAACTCAGGCATTTGAGGATCAGGAAGACTGTCAGCGGCACAGCTGAACGTCCGAGGATGTCTGTGATGATTTCGAACAAGCATATGTATGTCCAGTTCATCGACGATGTGAATCATCGAACCCTGGCGTCGGCTTCCTCGGCAGGTATGGACGGAGGCAATAATATCGCCACGGCGGCCAAGGTTGGGAAAAAGGCTGCGGATAGCGCAAAGGCTGCGGGCATTGTTAAAGTTGTCGTCGATCGTGGCGGCTTCAAGTATCACGGCAAGGTGAAGACCATTGTAGAAGCAGTCTGCGGTACGGGTAAGACTGCGGATACCAAGGAGACTAAGTAGTGAAGAAAAGCAATAATAGGGATAATATGCCCGAGCAGAAGAGCGATTTAGAAGAGCGTGTTGTTTTTGTCAATCGTTGCGCAAAGGTTGTCAAGGGCGGCAGAAGATTCAGCTTCAGCGCAGTCGTAGTCGTTGGTGACCGTAATGGCAAAGTCGGATATGGATTCGGTAAGGCCAATGAGGTTGCAGAAGCCATACGCAAGAGCACTGAACTGGCCAAGAAAAGCATGACCCCTGTCTGCATGAGAGACAGGACAATCCCACACGAGGTGCGTGGCAGTTTTGATGGAGGTAAAGTATTGCTTAAGCCTGCTTCTCCGGGTACTGGCGTAATTGCCGGAGGCGGCATGAGAGTAGTTTTAGAGGTTTCAGGGATAAGAGATGTTCTGGGAAAGTCTATGGGCAGCAGTAATAAGCTGAACGTAGTAAAGGCCACTCTTGATGCCTTGAGTAAGTTAAGATCCAAAGAGCAAATAGCCGCGATGCGGCAGGTGCAGGTATAATAATGACTATAACTCTACATTCATTGAAAGTAACTCCCGGAGCAAAGAAGAGCCGGAAGCGTGTAGGCAGGGGCGAAAGCTCCGGTCAGGGTAAGACATCTGGTAGCGGGCATAAGGGACAGTGGGCCAGAAAGGGCCATAAGTTCAAGGGCGGATTCGAAGGCGGACAGATGAAGCTAATCCGCAGAATTCCTAAAACCGGATTCAAGAATTTCACCAGGCCAAAGACTTTGGCTGTTAACATGGGCGATCTCAACTGTTTTGATAACGGTACAGATGTTACATTGGAGCTTCTCAAGAAGAGCGGCCTGACAAACGGAGTGTTTGACAGAATTAAGATTCTCGGGAAGGGCATTCTCGACAAAAAGCTTACTGTAAAGGCTCATGCCTTCAGTGCATCCGTCAAGGCTAGAATAGAGGCACTTGGCGGAAAATGTGAGGTATTACCAGTCTAATGTTTGCCGCATTCGCCAATTGTTTCAAGATTCCGGAACTGCGTTCACGCATTTTGTTTACGCTTGGGCTTGTTTTCATAAGCAGATTGATGACGGTAGTTCCGACGCCAGGGGTTGACGCAAGCGCATTGCAGAGGATGATTGCGGAAATCGAAAGCAACGTTCAGGGTGGATTCCTGAGTTGGATCGATCTGTTCAGTGGTGGTGCTCTTTCAAACTGCGCAATAGGAGCCCTCAGCATATGGCCGTATATAAGTGCATCGATCATATTACAGCTGATGACTGCAATTATACCTGCCTTGGAACGCCTTGCCCGTGAGGGTGAAGCCGGTAGGCAGAAGCTGACTCAATATACCAGATATTTCACTCTGGCCATATGTCTGGTGCAAGGACTGTTTCTTGCTATCAGTCTTGAGAATCCGCAGTCTTTGGGGCTAACGCATGACGTAGTGGTCAATCCTGGCATGGGATTCCGGCTGATGACCATGATAACTATGACGACTGGCACAATGCTTCTAATGTGGCTAGGCGAGCAGATTTCTGAGCGTGGCATCGGGAACGGTATGTCAATAATCATAGCTGTGAATATCGTGAGCCGGCTTCCTAACGCGGTATACGCTGGTGCGGCGATGTTCAAGAAGGTCGATGGAGTTTCACAATTCAATATATTCCATCTGGTCGGATTGTTGGCGATGCTGTTTCTTGTTACAGCGGCGACAATAGCTCTCACGCAGGGACAGAGGAAACTTCCCATCAATACGACTAAACGGGTCGTTGGCCGGAAGGTTTATGGCGGTCAGAACACATACATGCCGCTAAGGGTCAACTATTCAGGTGTAATGCCCATCATATTTGCCAGCGCCCTGTTGACGTTTCCTGCAGTGATACTTAAGAAAATACCAATTGATTGGTGTCAGGCTGTAGGTGATGCAATCTATTTGGGCAGGCCATTGTATCTAGTGCTTGAAGCAACGTTGATAATTTTCTTTTCATATTTCTGGGTGGCTACTCAGTTTAATCCTGTACAGATAGCGGATGATCTTAAGCGTAATGGCGGTTATGTTCCGGGCATAAGGCCTGGGACGCCAACTGCAGAGTTCCTTGATATGACGATGACGAGGATAACATTGTTTGGTGCGATATTCCTCGCTGTAATAGCGGTGCTACCTACGGTTATGGCCGCCCAGTTTAAGGTGCCGTCGTTAGTTGCCGGATTCCTTGGCGGAACCAGCATGCTGATTATTGTCGGTGTTGCACTTGATACGATGAGGCAGGTTGAGTCGCATTTGCTGATGCGTCACTACGATGGATTCCTGACCAAGGGTAAACTGCGTGGCAGGAGATAATGATCTAAAAGGAGATATGAGAACATGAATGTAATCATATTGCTGGGAGCGCCTGGGTCAGGTAAAGGTACCATCGGAGAGAAGATAAGGGACATCGCAGGCTATACGCATATTTCAACAGGGGACATGTTACGCGAGAATGTCAAAGCACAGACGGCATTGGGCCTTGAAGCTGAATCCTATATGAAAAAGGGTGAGCTTGTCCCGGACCAGCTGATTATCAAGATAGTGGAAGCAAGGCTTGATAAGGGCGGCAAGGACGGATCTTACATGTTCGACGGGTTTCCCAGGACAGTTGAGCAGGCGGATTTGCTGGACAAGAGTCTGACTAATCGCGGCGGTAGAATTCAGCACGTTCTTTTCCTTGATTCACCCAGAGATGTGCTCATGCAGAGATTGACGGGCCGTCGCGTATGTAAAAAATGCGGGCAGAGTTTCCATATTGTCAATATTCCGCCGAAGAAAGACGGAGTCTGTGATTTGTGTTCAGGCGAGCTTTATCAGCGCCCTGATGATAGTGAGGCAACGATTAACAACAGGCTGGAAGTTTTCAAGAAGCAGACGCAAAGCCTGATAGAGCGCTACAAGAAGAGCGGCGTGCTTGTGACAATCGATTCGAACCAAAATGCGGCAAAGCTTTCAGAGAAGATTATTGATTATTTGAAAAAGGGTGGCAAGATCGGCACCGCTGCGGAATCGTTTTTTTGTGTGAAGTGATTGCAGCTGTCGAGGGGTATTTTTAATGATAGGCATCAAGAGCGCGGATGAGTTGCAATTGATGCGTGAAAGTGGATCGATTGCGGGCCGGGTAAGGGATGCGCTGGCAAAATCGATTGTGCCGGGAATGACAACGCTGGAGCTTTCTGATTATGCTTCTGAGTTGATGAAGAAGCAAGGTGCAGAAAGCGCATTTCTGGGTTATATGGGCTATCCTGGGGTAATCTGTGTAAGCCTCAATGAGGAGGTTGTTCATGGGATACCAGGTAAAAAGCGCATACAGCTTGGTGATATTGTAAGTATCGACATTGGTGTCAGGTTTAAAGGCTATGTGGGTGACACAGCAGTGACGGTGATGGTAGGTGTGACGAATCCTGAGGTGATCAGGCTCGTCAGAACTACAGAGCGGGCGCTGGAGGCCGGAATTGCAATGGCGGTGGCGGGAAACAGGCTTTCAGATATATCGCACGCTATAGAGCGAGTGGCTGTGGAGTCAGGGTTCTCAGTAGTTCAGGATTTTGTCGGCCACGGAGTGGGCAAGAAGGTCCATGAAGAGCCGCAAATACCAAACTTCGGGCCTCCCGGTAAAGGTCCGGTATTGAAGTCTGGAATGGTATTGGCTTTGGAGCCGATGATAAATATGGGTGGTCACGAGGTGGACATAATCGATGATAAATGGACCGTCGTGACCAGGGACAGGAAGCAGTCTGCTCATTTTGAGCATACAATAGCTATTACGAAGTCAGGGGCTGAGATTCTGACAAAATAATGACTTATTGTATGTTTTTAGTGGACTGTTAGAATAAAAGATACTAATATATTTGCCTTTTTGAGAATGTAAGGAGAGTAAAGTTGAAAGTAAGAAGTGCAATTAAAAGAATATGTGAAAGATGCAAAATCGTGCGCCGCAAGGGTGTGGTCAGGATACTTTGCGTAAATCCACGCCACAAACAGAGACAGGGATAGGAGGTTGGTTTAATGCCCAGAATTCTTGGTGTAGACATTCCAGGTAAGAAGAGGATTGAGTATTCCTTGTGTTATATTTATGGGATCGGGCTCAAGCGGGCACGAGATGTCATAGAGCAGGCAAAGATCGATCCAGCTAAAAAAGCAGATGAGCTGACTCCTGAAGAGTTAAGACATCTCATTGGTATCATACAGGGTAATTACAGAGTCGAAGGCGATCTTCGCAGAGAAGTTGCCCAGAACATTAGGCGGCTTATTGCAACAGGTAGTTACAGGGGTATAAGGCACAAGAGGGGGCTTCCGGTCCGCGGGCAGAGGACGAGAACCAATGCAAGGACAAGGAAGGGACCGAAAAAGACGGTCGGCGCAGTCAGGGGCAAGGAAGAAAAAGGCGCCGCCAAGAAGTCAGATTAAAAGCGGAGACTAGAAAATAATGGCCGATATAAAAGACAAGAAGGAAGTAGCTGGCGAGCAGAAGATCGTAGAGGCACCGCTGCTTGATATGACGACATCCGGTGAAGCTGGCGCGCCAGCAGCGGCCCCTGTGCCGCGTAAGGCAGTCAAGGGACAGAAGCATGTGCCAACGGGAATAGCGCATGTCAGATCGACTTTTAATAACACAATGGTGTACATCACCGATCCTAGAGGTGGCGTTATTTCGTGGAGCAGTTCTGGTAAGCAGGGTTTCAAAGGGGCCCGTAAGAGCACAGCATTTGCTGCGACGATGGTCGGGCAGGATGCGGCCAGGCAGGCTCTTTCTCGCGGAATGCACGAGGTGGAAGTGCATGTCCAGGGAGCAGGGGCTGGCAGAGAGTCCGCTATCAGAGCATTACAAGCTGCCGGTATCAGTGTTACGCTTATCAAGGATGTTACTCCTGTTCCGCACAATGGATGCAGGCCGAGAAAGAGAAGGAGAGTATAATGGGCAGATACAATGGTCCGGGGTGCAGACAGTGTCGTAGGGAAGGCGTAAAGCTTATGCTAAAGGGCAAGCGTTGTACCATGGCCAAGTGCCCAATAGAGACGGGAAGAGCTTCTCCGGGTGTTCACGGACAGAGAAGAGGCAAGAAGCTTTCTGATTACGGCGTACAGTTGAGGGAAAAGCAGAAGTTGCGTCGTATGTACGGAATGCAGGAAGGCCAGTTTAGATTGTTTTTTGACAGAGCGCAGAGGTCAAAGGGTGTCACTGGTGATAAACTGCTTCAGCTTCTTGAGATGAGACTTGACAATATCATTTATAGACTAGGCTTTTCGTTTTCCAGAAAATCGGCTAGGCAGTTCGTAACGCACAGACATATTAAAATTAACGGACGTATCGTAAATATACCTTCAATGGGCGTGAAACCTGGGTCTGTGATCGAGGTAAAGGATAACCCAAAGAGCAGAGCCCATGCATCACAAAGTCTTGAAGCAAGCCAAGCCAGGGTAGTTCCAGGCTGGATGAGCATTGACGCCGCTAACTTCAAGGGTGAGGTGCTGAAGGTGCCAACCCGCGAGGAAATCGCGCCTATCGTTAACGAACAGCTTATAGTTGAGTTGTATTCGAAGTAATTAATTGCTTCTGGAAAGGACTGAAAAACATGCCAAAGAGATTAAGCAGATTTGAGATGCCTAAGCGCGTCATGAAAGATGATGCAACCGCAAGCGGGACATTTGCCCGTTTTGTTGCCGAGCCCTTCGAGATAGGGTACGGACGGACAATCGGGAATTCGTTGAGGAGGGTGTTGCTTTCCTCGATTGAGGGTGTGGCCATAACATCCGTCAAGATAGAGGGTGCGGATCATGAGTTTTGCGCTCTGCCAGGCGTCGTGGAAGATGTTACGGATATAATACTCAACCTCAAAAAGGTTCTGTTGAAGGGCTATGTCAGAGAGCCTGTTACGCTTAGGATCAAAGTTAACGGACCGGCGGAGGTTACTGCTGCTGATATACAGACCGCTGGAGCGGTGGAGATACTGAATCCTGATTTTCACATTGCTACCCTGGCCAAGGATGGCAAGCTGGAGATGGAGCTTGAAGTAAGGACAGGAAGGGGGTTCTGCCCCGGAGAGTCGAACAAGAAACTTGATCAGGAAATAGGCCGTATACCGATTGACTCTGTGTTCTCACCAGTCACCAAGGTGAACTTTTTCACAGAGAATACAAGAGTCGGACAGAGAACAGATTATGATAAGCTTCTTCTTGAAGTCTGGACTGATGGCCGGGTGACTCCTGATGATGCATTGACGATGTCATCGGCGATACTAAGGCATCATCTTGATGTGTTTGTAAACTTCAGCCGCGATATCATTGAGTTCGAGGAGACAGAGAAGCAGATCGACGCCGAGCGCGAGGATATGAGACGGAAGCTCAATATGAGCGTGAACGAGATAGAGCTTAGCGTTCGTGCGGCTAACTGTCTGAACAATGCCAATATCACGACGGTAGGTGAGCTGTGCCAGAAGACAGAGGCAGAGATGCTAAAATACAGGAACTTCGGCAAGAAGTCGCTCAATGAGATTAAAGCCAAACTTTCAGAACTTGGGTTATCGTTGGGTATGACGCTTGATCATGCCCTTCTTGAAAAGCCTAAAGCTGTCCAGGAGTAAGAGGAGTAACAGGGAATGCGTCATTTAAGAAAAGAAAAGAAACTTGGCAGGAGTCCTTCACACAGAAAGGCCTTGTTGTCGGCACTTGTAAGCGGGCTCATCGAGCGCAAGAGGATAACCACAACACTTGCAAAGGCAAAACTGGCACGGATGTCAGCCGAGAAGCTGGTTACCAAGGGCAAGAAAGGTACTCTGGCTGCAAAGAAGCTGATTATCTCAGAGCTCACGAATATGGATGTTGTGAGGAAGTTCTACGCTGATATCGTACCGCAATTTGCTGCACGTAGCGGCGGATATACCAGAATTATCAAGATCGGCAGACGCAGAAGCGATGGATCTGAGATGGCTTTGGTAGAGTGGGTAGGTATCGCTATTCCGGAACGCAAGAAGAAGGTTGAAAAGAAGCCGGCGAAATAACAGAAGAGAATATCGAGAATTAGCAAGAGGGAGAGCGGTTGCTCTCCCTCTTTTTTTTTGTTCCTCGAATTGTGGTGAGGCCAGATGCGGAGTGTGTTCTTTTTTTTTGGATCATCGTCGGGCTTGGGTCGTTTCGCCCTTTCTTGCCATTGCCAGAAGAAGAAAGGATGACGAGAAATTGTTTATCACAGCATCTTTGAAATGTTGCATATCAGAGTATGTTGTTGTAATCTGACAACAAATACGGAGGGTTCCCTATATGCCGAGATTCAAGTATCTTGCGATGGATGCCAAGGGTAAGGAAACTGAAGGCGTTCTTGATGCTGAAAGCCAGTCCGCAGCAGTAGCGATGATTCGATCCAAAGGTTATTTCCCCACCAAAGTCAGTGACCTCAGCGGTCAGTCCGCCAAGAAGAAAGATTCCGGTCCGGCTGTTCAGGCCAAAGTGTCGGGCAAAGGCATGAGTATGGAATTGAAGATGCCTGCGTTTTTTGCTGCGCGGGTCAAGCAGAAGGATCTTATGGTCTTCACCAGACAGCTGGCAACGCTTGTTGATGCAGGTCTGCCTCTGTTGAGGGGATTAAGGATACTGCTTAAGCAGGAGAAGAATCCGAGCCTTAGGTTGGCCTTGAGCGGGATGGGTGAGTCTGTAGAAGGTGGCAGTACGTTCTCGGAGGCGTTAGGCAATTATCCGAAGATATTCGACAAGCTTTTTGTGAACATGGTCAAGGCTGGAGAGGCAGGCGGCGTTCTGGAGACGGTATTGATCCGTCTGGCAGAATTCATGGAGAAGGCTGAGAAGATCAAGAACAAGGTCAAAGGGGCGATGATATATCCCGTAGTAGTGCTTGTCGCGGCGATGGGTATCTTGTCGTTTCTTCTAATAAATGTTATCCCGCAGTTCAAGACGATATTCGATGAACTTCTGCAGGGTAAAGGCCTGCCACCTTTGACTCAATTCGTCATAGGTATCAGTGAGATGGTGCAGAAGCGCTGGTATATTGTTGTCGCAGTTATAGCTGTCATAGTTATCGCTACCAAAACTGTAGGCAAGACGGTAAAGGGTCGTTTTTACATCGACATGATCAAGCTGAAGTTGCCGCTGTTCGGTCCATTGTTTGTTAAGACCTCCGTTGGCAGGTTTGCAAGGACGCTGGGTACTCTTATGACGTCTGGTGTTCCGGTCCTGCAGGCGCTGAATATTGTCAAGGAGACATCAGGTAACGAGGTGGTGGCTGCCGCCATTCAGAAGGTCCATGACGCTGTTAAAGAGGGTGACAGCATGACCATGCCTATGGAGGCTTCCAAGGTGTTTCCAGGAATGGTAGTCAGCATGGTCGATGTGGGTGAAGAGACCGGTGCCCTGCCTGAAATGCTTGTAAAGATAGCAGATAACTATGATGATGATGTTGATACAACTGTAGACGGTTTAACGGCGGTCATAGAGCCGATAATGATTATTCTGCTCGCTCTTATAATCGGTACCATTGTAATCGCCATGTTTGTTCCCCTGATTTCCATTATCGGCGGTATGTCGGCATAAGAATGTGTATTTGCAGTTATGTAGAATAATGGTATAATGGCGCATGTTGAGAAGGTGGTCAGTCGAAGGCGTTTTGGGGGCAGAATTAGCCGTTTTATTTAGTCAGTTGTTGCAGGCGTATTTGCAGGCTATTCTGAATTCCTGAGCAGTTACGAAGGAGCAACTATGACATTTCAAAAGAAGGGTTTTACTCTTGTAGAGCTGCTGATAGTTGTCTTGATAATATCCATATTATCGGCTTTTGTCTTCAAGCTTTACGGAATGGCTACCCGCAATGCACTGAAGGCCAAGACAGTCGGTATACTTGAGAAGGTTGCCATGGCGCTGGAGGAGTTCAGGGCCGAGTATGGAATGTATCCGCCTACATCAGGAAATGAGTATAGCATAGGGCCTGTCGGAACCTCAGATTCGTATCTTATGGTGAAATTGCATGCGCCTGAAACTTGGGGTGCAGATAAGCCAGAAATATACAAATACGGGCTTGTGTCTTACCTATATCTTCGAGCTTCCGCCAGTGGTACGCCTGAGTATACAGAAGAGGGATGCGGCTGGATTCCTGACACACCAAGGGACGAGAATGCAAAGAATAGATGGGCTAAATATATCGTTGACCTCAAATCGCGCGATTGTCCACCTGCTGTTTATTTTAATACTGCTACGTCTAACAATGTGGCCAGCATTAAGGATGGATGGGGTGCTTATGTAGAGTATGCGAGTACGCCCCCGTATCAGACCTATTCATTGTGGTCAAGAGGTCCTGATGGCGCAGGAGGGACAGCGGATGACATTCATAGAAATAAAATGGATAACTGATGACTAGGCGATACCAATTGAACCGTGGCTTCACATTGATGGAGTTACTTATTGTCATCGCGATTATAATGCTGATTGCAGGATTTATGCTGCCTGTCCTCAGTCAGGTACGAAAAGCCTCGTATCGCGCTCAAGCCAGAGAAATCGTTACTCAGATCGCTGCAGCTTGGTCGACATATTATACAGACAACAGGTCTTTCCCTGATGTCGACATCACGCAGATGGACGAGATAGGCTGTGCCTACGTAAATACTAATCTAGTTTCGAATGGAAGCGTAAGCATGTTGGATATCACAAGAAAAGAATCCCGCGAGGGGATAAAGGACCATTGGGGCGGAATCTACCAGGTAATACTTGATAATGGCAAGGGTCTTGACAATGAAGGTTATGATGGTCAGATCACTGTGCCGGGCGGGCAAGTAATTCAGCGTTCGGTGGCAGTGTGGTCAAAAGGGGCTGACGGTCAAAGCGGAACCTCGGACGACATAAGGAGCTGGTGATGAACATGTTCAGAAAGAGCGGCTTTACGCTGATCGAGTTGATGATGGTGATAGTGATTATCGCTATAATAGCAGGACTGGCGTTTCCAGCGTTCATGAAGCTTAGGATGAGTGCGCGAAAGGAACAGTCAAGAAAGGAGTGCACTTCGTTAGCGTCTGCCATCAGAACGTATTATCACGAGTATGGCAGATACCCATGCGATGAAGGAAGCGGCGGGATAAAGAGATTCATAAGTGACAATAATAAGGTAATCGAATACCTGACCACTTTCGACTCTGATAAGAATTTCAGGCAGGTTTACTTCATAAACGAATCTGATTACAGGCTGGATAATCGCAAAGTGGTGGATCCTTTGGGGCATCCATATGAAATCGTTATAGATATCGACAATGATACTATTGATGTTTCAATAGACTACACCTTGTCGCCGCAACTGAAATGATGAAAATCCCTAACAGGCGTAGGAGCGGTTTCACTTTAGTCGAGCTTATCACCGTGATGGGTATAATGGCGCTTCTGATAAGTGTTGCCGTAGTTCAGTATGCGAACATGACCAGGGGCTCTGCGATGAAGACGGCCGCCACTCATGTAAGATCAGCCCTTATGCTTGCCCGCCAGCAGGCGGTTATGAGCGGCAAGAAGGCATGTTTCATATATAATAGTAATGCATTCACGGTTTGTATACAGGAGGGCGTGGGGACGAGTGGTTCAGTTGGGAAAGATCTATTCGCTGATTATGCTGAATGGACTAACAAGATAATGCTGGGTGGAACAGTGTATAATCTGAATCCGCAAAGAGTCCCTGATGACCTTCGCTCAAGCACGGTAGTAAAGGTAGATCAGGCTTATTTCCGCACCGCTAATAGCATATGGAGTGCAAATGCCAGGTATGGCTGGCCGATATATAAGACGATGTATTTGCCAAAGAATATTGCCTTCACAAATAATGATGAAGATATCGTCGTCTTCAATGGGGATGGTACGTGCAGGGTCGAGGACTACGTAATAGGTATAGAAGAGTGCATCAAAGCTCAGAAAGTCAACAGAAAGACTGTCATCGTCAAAGGGTTGACCTCTATGGTGTCATTTGGAGATGGTACGGAATAATGAATAAGTCTGGATTCAGTCTTGTCGAAGTCGCACTGGCGGTTTTGCTGGTGGGGATAGGACTCACGACAATATTTGCGCTGTTCCCTCTGGGGCTTCAACAAAGCGACGGCGCGATCCAGGATACACAGGAAGCTATGTTCGTCGATTATGTCTTCAATACCATAGAGGGCAATTGTCTTACAAATACAAGCTGGACGGTCTGGAGTGATGATGTGAAATTTGTAAACATGGCGCTAAAAGGCATTGATTCCAACTTAGTGCCGGGTAATGGTACCTGGCAGAATTACACTGAAGACGGGATAGTCGGACGCAGGGTGCAATGTACTAACTTGGCTGATGCAATCGAATATCCTGACCAGGGGGCTTTGGGATTCTCGCGCTATTTGAGATACGAGCTGAAAATAAAGAACATGGACAGAAGCGGGACGTTAAAGAAGATAGAGATGAGTGTTAAAAGTGGCAGGTATGGTAAATTTGATTTTCCGCAGACTTATTTGACCAGGGTGGTCTATCTGGGAATGTGATGTATGACTGGACGCTTTCATAACGCAGGTTTCTCGCTGATAGAGATAATGGTGTCGATGAGCATCCTGGTGATAATCGTCCTGATAATGGCACAGCTTTTTCATCAGAGCAGTATTGCGTGGGATTCCGGGCTGAGGAAAGCAGAAGGCAATCTCAGCGCAAGGGCTGTGGTCGGCTTCATGAGCAGGGAGATACAGAGCGGGGTTCTGCTGGCTACCAATCATCCGTATTTTGCATCCATGGGCGGCACGATTGGCACTGAAGAACTTGGGTCTATAAAAAATGGTGCATCGATACGTTTTTTTACTTTCACCGGCACAAACAGTACGATTAACAGGACATTAAAGTTAATACATTATGAGCTTTCAGGTGGGGAAATCAAACGGCTGGAGGAATCTTGCAGTACATCTGGTGGTGTGCTCTACGGAAAGATGCTTCCGGGTAGAGGTTGGGTGGGGCTCATAGACAAGGTTAAGACGCTGGAGTTTGAGACACCGGATGGGAATGACTATACGACCAACATGCCGGCGTGGGTGAAGATAAAGATAGGGACCAGCAGGAGTGACGATGTTTCAGGTGTAAGCTGTATGTCGGCTGGACCTGACCGTAAATTCAACACACCGGACGATATAACCAGCAAATAGTATGAATAATCGCAAAAAAGGTTTTACGCTGATAGAGCTTCTGGCTGTAATTGTGGTCATAATCATCCTTGTAGGGCTTGGCTTCATAGGTGCCAATATAGCGACTGCATCGGCGAAGAAGACTAGAGCAAAACTGGAAGTACGTGATATTGCCAAAGCCTGGAAGACGTACTGGGGTGTATTCGCGATCTGGCCGTACGGGAATACTGTGCAATTGATGGATGATAATGCTATAAAGGAACTACAGGGGAAAAGCGAGAAAGCCACTGGGAATAAGACATATGTGTTCATGGATATCGGAGTGGCAAGGTCGGAGGGATTAAG
>CAMCYG010000002.1 GCA_945883775.1 Victivallis vadensis | reverse complement strand
CTCATTCGACAGCCTTCCGCAATTCCGGATGATCCTCTGTTCCCTGATATGTGGAACTTGCGGAACATAAGGCAAACAGGCGGAACTGCCGGCGCAGATATTAACATTACGAATAGCTGGGAGACATCAAAGGGGAGCACGAACGTCAGGATCGCAGTCGTCGATACAGGTGTAGTACGGTCGCACCCAGATCTTGCAAGCAATATCTGGTTCAATCCTGGTGAGGATTGGGCGGTGCTCGGTGTTACACCTGGATATGATGGTGTTGACAATGACATGAACGGGTATACAAATGATTATTGGGGTTGGGGATGTGCATTAAACGATAACGATTCCGTGCCTGGTTTCGCTGATATAGGTGGCTCTGATTCACACGGAACGCATGTGGCTGGCACAATAGGGGCAATGGGAAATAATGGTCTTGGAATATGCGGTGTCAACTGGACGGCAAGTATAGTTCCTTTAAGGATAACGGATGAGAATTCGATTATCACATCGGAGGGTATAATCAGGGCCTGTCAGTATATTGTCGCTAATAATATCAAGATCAGCAATCACAGCTATGGAGGCCTCATATTCAGCGGAGTGGAGCAGGAGGCATTCACTGCTGTGTATACCAACGGGTCATTGCTCTGTATTGCAGCGGGTAATGAAGCTGAAAATGTGGATCTGCGTCCTGTCTATCCCATGGGGTACAATATCCCCGGGATAATAGTCGTGGGTGCTGCTGACCATGACGACGAGATATCCTATTTCTCCAACTATGGAGTCAATGCTGTGGACATTGCTGCACCGGGCGTTGGTATTTGGAGTACAGTTGCAGAGCCGGATGGCTTTATAGGCTGGAAATACAGCTATGAGGCATGGCCGGGAACGTCTATGGCTACGCCGCACGTGGCAGGTGTTGCCGGGTTACTGCTTGCCAGAGAGCCATGGGCATCTGCTGACGAGCTGAAGCAGGCAATACTTAATGGCGCAAGGAAGAATGAGAAACTGCGCGACTTTGTTGGAGCTGAACGTCAACTCGATTTCGAGGGCGCACTTGCTATGTTAGGCAGGCAATGGCTGAGCTTTGTCCCGGCAAGCACGAATATAGATTCAGGGACTTCTGTCGTCTTTAACTTGTCATTTAATAATTACACCAATGTCACACCTGGTTCATACAGCGCAAATCTCAGGGTGAGCCAGGGCGAGAATTATACTAATGTTTCAGTAAGCCTCACGGTCAACGCTGCGCCAGTCCCGCGTATACACAGCTGGCTGTTAGATGATTCGGCTGGCGATAATGACGGTTATGCGGAACCGGGCGAGACGGTTAACCTGCGCATTACCTTAACAAATAACGGTTCTTACCTGCTGTTTGCGCCGGCGGCAACAATCACTGCCTCGACAATTGGCATAACCATGGTTTCCTCCAATCAGAATTGGACCGATACGCCCTCTGCCGGTTCCCGTCTATCAAGCACAGCAGCCCAGATTGCGATTGGCGCTCCGTCTACCAACTATGCATCCATGCTGCTCAGAGTAACCGATGCTACGCATCAGCCTTGGCTGCTGCCGTTCACTTTGCAGGTTCAGCAGATGAATTCAATTACCGGGCGTGTCCTGAATCTTTCTGGATCGCCAGTCACCAATGCTTATGTCGAATATTGGGGTGCTTCAGGCGGGTACGTGTATACCGACAGCAACGGTGTGTACCGAATCAACGGCCTGCTGAACGGGCAGTACAAGACTAGGGCACGGCAAGGGAATTACGAAACTTCTGTCCTGTATACCAACGTTTTAAGCGGATCTGATATAGTGTGTGATATTCCTGTCAGAAGGCCAGCGGTTACGGTTGGCACGACAAATATCTCGTCAGCATTGCAGTATGATCAGGTCGTAACAAATGCCATATCAATATTGAACTCAGCGAATGACGTTTTTGAATTTACAACGCATGAGCTGATAAATGCGAAGATAGCGCTGATAGCCGATGGAGACCAGCTCCGACAGGTACAGCCCGCATTGCAGAGCATGGGCTTTACTGTCGATTATTATTCGAATAATTACTACAGGGTGATAGATGCCGGTTCAATAACTCCAGCTACGTTGTATTCCAGTCTGGACTCACTTGTCTATTCATATGATATGGTGATCGCTGACGTTACGGGATCAAATTCACTGGGCAGGAGTTTCCTGTCTGAGGAGGAGGTCGTCTATACTGATTATCTTGCAAGAGGCGGAAAGCTCGTCATTACTGGAGGCAACCCGCTGACGAAGCCGGATAATGAGTTTCTGGCAACGGCCGCAGCAATCACAAATCAGGATAGGTCGGCATCAGTCAGCACATCAGGCTGGATTAATAATGCACTTCCAGTCTCCAAATACATTTCGATAGCTACGGGCGATGTTCTGTGCGTATCCGGGGCAGTTTATGATAAAGCGCTCGTTGACACCAACAAGTCCGCTGTGGCATTGATAAGCGTTGGCACTGATAATAAGGTTGTGAAACGCATAACCCCTGAAGGCGGATCTCTGTATATATGGACCGGCAACAGTAAAGGTGTCGAATGGTCGGGCAGGGGCGCTTTGCAGGATATTTTCAAAGATATCATCTTAGGAGAATTCAGCACCAACTTATCCTGGTTAACCTCATCATCTGCGAGCAATACCGTTCAGCAGGGCTCCAATGTAATATCTGCTGTCCTGGATGCCACAGCAATGTCAGAAGGTCAGTATAGCGGTATCCTTCTGCTATGCGGGAATTATGCCGGCTCGGATGAGAAATACGTCAAGGTCGCTCTCAATGTCGAATTACCAAGAATAACAGTCAAATCAACTACAGGTGTCACTAATTGGCTTGGAAAAGCACTGGTTGGAAACGGCGGGGCAGGATCCGCCATGTTCCAGCTGCTTTATGCTGGAACTAATAATGTCATTGATCCTCCGCAGGCTGACGGCAAAGCCGGTGGAGACGATATCGTTCTCAAGACCTATCCAAATAGCATAGAGTATGGCAGATTCGGGGTTGGTTACTTCTCAAATCCTAATGAAGGGAAATTCTCAGCAGCTTTCCAGTATCCATTCAGAGCAGGTATGGTGTCGGCCACAGGCATTTACGTCAGGGCTTGGGATTCATATTCCGTTGCAGATTCTGTGGCATATGGCGATTCCGGCTTGTATCGGATGTTGATAATAGCGGGCGAAACGGTCGACTTCGGATCATGGATAGTCAATAAAACGATGGGCTATCCCGGCTCGGGGTCGCGGGACTATAACGGCGACAGTATTCCTGACGGCTGGGAAATAATGAATGGACGTGACCCAAGGGCGATCATCACAGCAATAACATCCACAGGAACGCTTGTGAACTCGTTTGGAGGGCCTGGAACAACCGACAGCAGTTTCAACAAACCAATGAAAGTGGCATGTACGGACAAGTATCTGATTGTGCTCGATAACGGCAATAATGCGATCAAAGTGTTTGACCGTTTTTCGTATGCCTTTATCAGCAAGATCGGCTCTGGTGGGCAGAATAATGGGCAGTTCAGTCAGGCAGTAGGAATGGCTCTTAACGCCGCAACAAACAGAATAGCCGTCGCTGACTCAGGGAATAACAGAATACAGGTGTTCAGTTTTAATCCCACAAACGGCGGAATACTGTTCTTCTCTAAATTCGGATCATTAGGCTCGAGTGATGGTCTGCTTAATTCCCCGAACGGTGTAGCCTTCGATCCTTTGGGTAATATAGTTGTCGCCGATACTTTAAACTACAGGATTCAGACATTCACCAGTAATGGTGTCTTTGCTGCTAAGTTCGGCAATTCCGGACAGGGCAACGGTTATTTCAATCAGCCGACTGACGTGTGTACCGATCCGAATGGGCTTATTTATGTAGTGGATATGAACAACAGCAGGGTACAAATATTCACTGCTGCAGGAACATATATGTCAAAGTTCGGAACAAGTGGTTCCGCGAATTCACAATTCACTCTACCGCGTGGAGTGGCTGTGGGCTACAGCGGCAGGATATTTGTTGCGGATACATCTAACAATCGTATACAGATCTTTGATTCATCAAGGAATCATCTTGTAAACTTGGGGATGATTGGAGTGCTTAGCGGCCCATATGGCTGTGCGCCTGTTACAAATTCACCTTATTTATATGTGGCGGATACTTATAATCACAGGATCAAGCTATTTAATACGAAGATAGATTATGATGCAGATGGCATGGATGATACATGGGAACTTCTAAATGGTTTGAGCCCGAATACAAGTGATGCTTATGCCGATTCTGATGGAGACGGTGTGTATAACATCGCAGAGTATCTGCTGGCTCTGTCGCCGCAGAAAACTGACTCAGACGGGGACGATATGCCTGACGGCGTGGAGCTGAATCTGGGCTATAATCCGGTCAGTCAGCAGTACGATATACTGCGAGTGACAAAAACTGATACATCGACAGGCGACCTCACGTTCAGGTTTACAGTCCAGTCGAATTACACTTATGAGATAAGAGTGTGTACCGATTTAGTAGCGGGAGTCTGGTCTGTGGAGGACACGATTGTCGCTCCATATAACGGTATTCTTACTTATACCAACCTGCCGGTTTCTGCCGGCGAGAAATATGTTCAACCTGTAAAAGTACTGCCTTAAGGAGGAAAAACGTGAAATTGATGCTATATGTGTTCATATCGTGCTTATTCGTGTGTTTTGGCGTGGTTTCGGCTGAGGAACAGAAGAATTCGACTGCAGCAGCGTCTTCGGCTCAGAATGCGGCAACTAACATGGTCACGGATGTATATCAATCTGCCGTGGACTTAAGTAAAGCCAGGCAGGATGTTATGAACGTGAGAAGATCTATCGATGCTAGACGGAAGGAGCTGATCAAAGAGAACCCGGAATGTTTAAAGATTCAGACAGAGATAGGCGTGATTCATGAAGCCTTGAGGCAGAAAACGGACCAATTAGAACAAGAGTTTATGAAAGACAAGGCTTATCAGGAGCTGAATAGCCAGTGGCGCGAGAAGCAGAAGATCAGCTATGACGTGCTTAGCGCTGCCACCGCAGCACGAAAAAGCCAGAAGCCGGGTAAAAATACAGCAGAATAAATGCATTAGCATGATCGCAATGGGGCGAACCGTCTCGGTGAGCCGATTTTATGGAAATTGCAATAAGAGATGTGCCCGAAACCTAAATAGTGAGAAATTTATTGTTTAATAACGTGGATTCTGATAAATTCTTATTAGATAGAGACATATAAAATGTGTAAAGTTATTAAATTTTATCTACTAGCTATTCTGTTAGCTATTTTTGTGTCTACTGCTAACGCTGCTAATTACATCTACCTGGATCAAAACGGAGGTGGACAAGTAGCTATTACAAACACGGCAACAGGTGACGGTTTGGCGCCGGCAGATACGGTTCAGCTATATTTTGGAACGAACGCAACTCTTATGCGGGTTACAGCGACTAATCCTCCTTCGGGTTTCGTGTTTCAACGTTGGACTTCTTGGGTGCCAGCAGGAATATTTGAACCTACTGGTTTGTTTTCGAATAATGCTTCAAGGGCGTCTTTCCTTTTTCAGGCTTTCACAAACATTGATTATTGGTTTACTGCCGAATTTGGGCCGACAGGTATAGTCGATGTTACGGTCAATACTCCCGCGTATGGTAATGTGCGGGCGACCAATACCACAGTATCGGCCGGAACTGTGGTATCGAGCACAGTAAGGCTTGTTCCTGCCAACTATGGTCATAAAATATCGATTTATGCGATTACCAATCCGCCTAATGTATTCGGTTCATGGAGTGGCGATATCCCTGGTGGTGTAAATACTAATTCAAGTACGCTGATCTTCACAAATTATACTGTGGGGAGCACCCTGAACATAAGCGCAAATTTCAATCCACCCCCGTTTTTGTTGGCGTTGTCTGCCACCCCAGCTTGGGGCAATGTCAGTATTACCAATATCACAACCGGTTTTGGGACAGCAGTCGGAGGTTCTGCGCTAGTTACTAACGCCTCTGTAGGGAATACTTTAGTGTTTACGGCTATTCCTTCTTCAGGAAGGGCTTTCTCTTACTGGTCGGGCGATATGCCTGCATCTCAGACAAACAATATTAATGCGACAATTCTTAGCTGGGCTGGTAATCAGATTAATGTTACTGCCAACTTTATTGATACAACCGGTCCTTATCCCGGAGCTGATGGTGCGTTAGATTCAGATGGCGACGGACTAACAAATCTTCAGGAATGGAATGGTCCAATTAACGGAAACCCATCTGGAATCAATCTTGTTGCGAATTTCTTGCGTACGGATCGCGACAATCCCGATTCGGACGGCGATGGAATGAATGACGGCTGGGAGGCGAATTATGGGCTTAATCCTATGGTTTCCACCGGGAACGACGGACAAACGGGTAATGTCGACGCTGATAACCTGACCAATATGCAGGAGTATAGGGGTCGTGATACCGCCGTTCCGATCGGAAATGGTATCGGCACGTCGGACGCAACTGATCCGCAGAAATCTGACACCGATGATGATGGAATGCGGGATGACTTTGAAGTTAAATACGGTTTGAATCCCTTGAGTGCGGATGGACAGGATGGCGCAGCCGGAGATGCAGATGCTGACGGCCTTTCCAACATTGAAGAGTTTCTTGGCCCGCTGAACGGCAATACTGGCGGTATTTATTCTACGAACAGGTTCACGCAGACAAATCCCAAAGCTTACGATACAGATGGTGATCAAATGAATGATGCGTGGGAGGCTTTATATGGGCTTTCCCCAGCAACGAGCGCTGGGCTGCATGGACAATTTACTGATGCTGATGTTGATGGGCTGTCCAACTTCCTTGAGTATTTGGGGAAGGATGGTCAGCGTCCAGATGGCATCGGTTTGGATACAGATGCAACTAATCCGCAGAACACTGATACCGACGGTGACGGAATGGACGATGGGTATGAAATCGATAATTTGCTTGATCCAAAAGATGTAGCTGATGCCGGAATAGATCCTGACGAGGACGGATTGACGAATAGGCAGGAGTTCAATGGTTATAATGGACAACCGTCAACGAGACCGAATGATCCTGATACCGATGCCGATGGAATGTACGACGGCTGGGAAGCGTATTTCGGGCTGAATCCAACTAGCGCGGCGGGAGTTGATGGCGCTTCTGGAAACCCGGACGGCGATCTGTTGTTTGATAAATTAACAGGTTTTACTGTCGGCAACTTCACTAATTTAAGGGAATATCAGCAGTTTGTCGAAAATGCCGGCGTAGAAAATATTCCTTTGGGACAGTTCCTGGTAATCATGTTGCTTTCAACTGATCCCAATGATCCTGATACCGATGGGGACGGGATGCCTGATGAATGGGAGATCACCTACACTCTTGACCCGCTCGACAACAAGGGCGATATGGGCGCGACGGGCAATCCGGACGGCGATTTCGACTATCTGGCCTTGGCTGAGAATGTTACATTCAGCGGAAAAACGGTCACTCCCTTCACTAATCTTGAGGAATATCAGAGAATACTTGTTGGAACTAATATCCCGCCTTATGCAGCCGGGACATTTGGGACAACAGATCCGTTGCTTGCTGACACTGATATTGATGGAATGCCGGATGGTTGGGAGCATAGCTTTGAGATCGCATCGCAAATGGCAGGTTTGGCTGCGGGTGCTCATCCTTCGCCATTGGATGATGGCGATGTAGATATAGACAATGGACCGAATGGTAATCCTGATGGCGACTTTTACTATGATGATATTACTGCTCAGGCTGGAACCCCACCTCTGCCTTATGTTAATTTGGATGAGTATAGTGTAAGCGTACGTGCCCAGCGAGGTGCGACATCTAATCCGAATTACGTAGATATAGATGCTGACGGTTTGCCCGATGAGTGGGAGATCAGCTTCGGTTTCGATCCGTGGCTACTAGTAACAACCCCGCCAACCGCAGACGCTGCGTCGAATCCCGATAGAGACTTTATGGCTGATGACGGTATTGGTAATGAGCATAATGCTGTGTATGTCGCGTATGGTTTTGATCCCAGGACCGCAGTTGCAAATGCAACTTATGAGCCTTGGGAGTATATGTGGAGTCTTACGCCGACACACAATGAGAACACGAGAGACTATACGACTTTAGACGAATTTCTTAACCTCACTCATCCTCGTAATCCGGATACTGACGGCGATGGAGCGTTTGACGGCTGGGAGTTATATGTAGGGCCTGGTGGCTCTGACGTGGACGGGGACGGGCTTGATAACGCTGGTGAGTTCTTTAATGCTTACATGAGTGAGTCAACAAATTCGATCTTTGATGGCACTGCTTGGGTTCCTGTTACAAACAGCATTCCAACCGAATATGAAACCTGGTTGAATAAACACTTTCCGACAGATCCATATAATCTCGACACTGATGGGGACCAGGTCATGGATGGCGCAGAATTTTCACAGATTTATCCCGGCGGCGCGCGCGCGATGCATTGTTATGAGGGCGGTGGGTTGAATCCCACTAGCGTTGACACAGACGGCGACCACATACCTGATAATTGGGAGTTTGTCTACCAGAATACAGCGACGACAAATCTCAACAGCGCTTCCGGTCGTAACGGTATGGATGGGACTTTTGATGACTCGGGTACAAATTTGTTTGCAAATGGGAACTACACAAATAGTAACTATTTTCAAAAAGCTCCCTTGCGATATGATTACGATCAGGATGGACTTCAGAATTATCAGGAATATCTGACATGTTTTGTGCCGTCATGGCAGTATGGCTCATGGGCGGCGGGATTGGGGCTTTTCGGATATGATCCTATCAATTCCGCGACTGGTACCCCCTATGAGTGGGATTGGCATTATTATGGTGATGCGGATCTCTGGCAGGCGTCATTGGGTACGATTCCTTATGTTTTTGCCATGACAACACCTGCTCTTCTCGCTGATCTTCCTGATTTTCACTATCCTTTAGAGGAATTCGCTGGCTCGGCACCGGTCAATGACGACTCAGATATGGACAACATGGACGACTATTATGAGGTGTTCCATTGCCTGAATCCTATACTTGGCGGGTATGATATCTATAAAGGGGTTTGGATCGTGGGTTGGGGCCTTAATGTGCCATTCTCCTTTAGCGATTGGCCTACGTTCGACGTCAGACTGGCACCGGCCGTTATAGGGCATCAGTTCAGTGATTCAGATCAGGATGGCTTGCCCAATATAGACGAGTCATTACAGCCGGGTTCGATAAATCCGCAGAGATACCATACCGATCCGACGCCGATATGGGTGACCGATACCAGTTACCAGCAGAGCTTTGTGAATCTGTATTACTCGACTGGGACTTTACCGTGGTACTGGGATGATGTGGACTTGGCGTATGGGTTTGCGCCAAGTTATATGTTCGATTTTGAGGTCAATGAGGGGTATGATACTGATAATGACAATATTGCAGACCGGGCGGAAATAACTGATTCGGCAAGCCCGGGCTATACAGATCCGCTTGACGCGGAGCTCCCGCTAAAGAGAAGGGCGCTATATCTTAACGGCAATGCTGCGGCCAGGACCGTCGCGGCGTATTTCCCTTCGGAGCAGGATGTGTTGAGAAACTGGATGGTTGAGGCATGGGTCAGGCCTGAAAATCCTGTTTCAGGTGCGGATCAGATAATAGTGGAACGTCCTTTGCTGGTCGAAAACGGGAATCCGATGGGCTGGCCTACAAGTCTGCGTTACAATTTCAGGCTTGGTATAGACGCGACAGGTGTGCCGTTCACAGAATACACAGGAGCCGGTTTTGACACGCTGAATGTCAATGCACGGGCTGTAGGTGGGGTATTGGCTCCCAATGCGTGGGTGCATCTGGCTGCTTCCTATAATGGTTTGACAAAGAGACTGGAGCTTTACATCAATGGTGAGCTTCAGCAGTCGACGCCATCAGCCGAAATCCCCTGCAATGGTTGGGTCGGTGGTGGGCAGATGATCACTACGAATCAGGCAAATTTTGGATATGTGATGCGCGGACCGATTGTGGTGGGCGCAGCTGATTCGAGCCCGATGGGCATGATAAACGGCGCTAACGTTTGGACAGGCCCTAATGCCGGGCCAGCACTTGGGAATCCGGGTTTAAGTTCGTTCTTTAAAGGATGGATAGATGAGGTACGTATCTGGGATGGCATTGTCAGTGCACAGATCATTCAGGATAATATGATGAGGCGCATGAAACGTACGGATATCGTTACGCTCAATGCGCAGGGTGATATTCTGGATAATTATGCTCCGATGCTGTTGTACCATTATTCTTTCGATGATCTGCCTGATCCGGACCACTCGTCGGTCTCACCGGATGGCTTCAATCTTGTCAGCGGTAGGCCGAATGACGGCAGTTATGCCGGTAATGAGTTCTGGAGAACGGCTCCGGACCGGTCGACTGTTTATAATGATTATAACTATGTTCCATGGATAGATAACACCGCATCGCATATGCCGCTGACAAATCCTGTGCTTGACTCGCTGTCCATAAATTGGCCGTGGGTTGTTCCTATCGGGACAATAACGACGACAACCACCACTACCGGAACCAATGGGGTGACAACGACAAATAGAGTCACTGCTAATATTAACATAACAAACGAGTTCCCGAATGCCAGTAATCCGTACGGATTAACCTATAGAACTTCTATTCAATCCGGGTACGAAGACCATCCCTTTGCTTATGATCTGATCGATTTGATATATTCGCGGTATACCGCAGCGGTGATGGATGATTTGCTTCCGTTGCGGCAGGCTGTAGCGGATGAAGATATTGAGTTGTGGGATAATCTAGGGAAGGGAACTGAACCGTTTGATACTGACGGTGATGGCCTGCCGGATGATTGGGAAATTGCGGCCGGACTCGATGCGAATGATGCAACCGGCAGCAACGGTGCCTGGGGCGATCCTGATAAGGACGGCTTGGTCAATCTGTATGAGTATATGGCATTTGTCGACTCGTTCGGGGGGATATATCTGGATCCGATGCGCGCTGATACTGACGGAGACGGCAAGAATGACTATTTTGACAGTTACGGTAATTCCGGCGTGCCCTATGGCGCAAAGTTCGACGATGGGGACGGTATGCCTGACTGGTGGGAAGCTCAGTTTGCACCTATCTTGAGCAGATTGAGATATGATGCTAATGAGGACCCTGATAACGACGGGTCAGATAATCTGCGGGAATATTTGAACGGAGGGAATCCAACAGTCGCTGACTATCCTGAGAATATGATTAATGGGAGCGCCTATTATGAAGGGAATCTCAATGGTTCTCTCTGGGTCAACACATTCAGCGTCTCGACATATGATGATAATCTGCGTGATGTAGGCACTAGTACGAATGATGCCAGAGCAAGGGCATGGCATATAACAGCTTCGGCCTGGCCGGATGAGAACAATAAGACTTATTTCCTTTCGTATCTGAAAGAAGGTGTGGAAGAAAACACCTCCGATGCCAACTGGGATTCGACAGCAGATACGTATGAACCGGGAGACCCGTATTTCGTGGCTGATTTGGACTGTGTATATGGGGATACTGCCAACTTGAATTATTATCTGACAGAAGAGTCCGCTATACCATGGTTCAAAGCATTTACTTGGGTCAATGCTTCAGCCACGCCTACAAACGTGTTTGTGCGTTTGACCAGATTGGATATTGACAACAGTCCTGTGATATTGCAGAAGACGCTAAGGGATAGGAACTACTTCTTTAAGCCGGACTATCAGACTGCCACATATTTGGACGGCAATAACTATTATTATGGTCTTCCTCAGGGCAGTTACGAGTGGCAGATATTTGATTATGAGAACGGAACTATGCTGCAGAAGGATCGCTTCTTTGTCCCGATGTCTTCTTCTGGGACCCCGGTACTTGTCCGTCCGATCAATGGCGATATGATTACATCCCAGAAACACATATTTGAATGGTCCAGCGCCACAAACGAGCCGAGATATGAGATAGAGATCACTTCAGCCAACGGAGTCAATTACACAAAAATGTTTGCGGCGCCCTACAGATTCCAGACAGGTTTATTCAAGCAGTCTATGCCTGTTGACGCGACTACAACATATGGATTGTTTGGAAGTGGCGGTTCGTTTACCAATGGAAATTATCAGTGGCGTATAAGGCCGCATAATAACGCTTCCTATGGCAGCTGGTCGGGATATGGCAGTTTCTCGCTGGCGATTACTAATCCACCTCAGCAGTATGTGGGCGCGCCAGCTTTGTCTGGCACAGTTTCATATTTCGGAAAAGCAACTGGTAATATATATGTTATGGCCTATAACAAACCTGATCTGCGCACGGGTGTGGATGGCATGAAGAAACTCAGCACCGCTGGTGCTTATACTATCAATGGCCTTCAGCATGATATATATTATGTGCAGGCTTTTATCGATGTGAACGGGAATAGCATTGCCGATCCATGGGAGCCTTTAGGTGTTGCTCGTGATGTTTCAGAGGGAATCAGGTATGAGTATGCCATTGAGTACTCGCTCAGGGTGGTGAATTTATTGACCACCGAGAGCGTGACCGGTGTAAACATAGTGATAAGCGATCGTGATACTGATAATGACAACGTGCCTGATGGGTGGGAATATCAGAATTATGCTGGTTCGTTGGCGACATCGGGTTCTGCAGACACGGATGGCGATGGAATACTGAATTATGTGGAGTATGCTTTTGGGACATCATATAATTCAGTCGACACTGATGGTGATATTTCAATTGGTGGTGCAAATGATCTTGCAGAGATTGCTGCGGGAAGTAATCCGAATGTTGCTGGGCCTGTCAGCCAGATTGCTATATCCGGGCTTACAATTGACGGTAGCGGGAATATCAATGTCAACTGGATGACTTATTCCAATCTTGGCGCGGTGCCAATACGTTTCACAGTCGAGACCAGTTCGGATCTTATCACTTGGGTTCCAATTGACCAATATACAAGTGACGGAGTGAATGGTGGTAATGCAGCGGTAGTGGATGACGTAAATATCGCGCCAGCACCACCTTCAACAGTCTATTATCGAATAACATATGGTATTGCCAATCAGTAGGTTACCTGCTAACCTCACACATCTTTAATACTTGGAGAATAATAATGACACGATATATTAATTGTTTTGCAGCAGTTGTGTTGGCGTTAAGCATATTTCCTGGATGTGAGTGGTCAACCTCCGGAAGCGATGACTCTTGGGATGATAGCTCAAGCTGGGTCAATTTCAGTGGCATGTATAAGCAGGCGGCAGGCAGTCTAGTGGTTTCTGGCTGGGCGACAACGTCTTCTACCTCTACAAACGGAAGTTCAGGCGGAAGTTCATCAAGTGTATCTGGCACGACTGGAACAAGTACGGAACAAGTCGGCAGTGTTGTAGGTGGCGGAAATAACAGGTCATTTTCTGGTACGCTTACGACGAGACCGATCCTTCCAAGCTCCGTTTCTGTGACTGATGGAGTTGAGCAGTTACGTGATAACGGTGCAGGGGTTCTTACAAGTTCTAGGTCGGGTAGCGGAACTATTAACTATATTTCAGGTGCGATTTCGGTATTGTTTGAGCTTCCCCCGGTCGCTGGGCGGGCTGTCATGGCAACATATTCATGGAGCACAACAAATGCCTCTTCCTCGTCATCAAGCTCCAGTGGTTCGTCATCTTCCTCAGTTCCTAACAACCAGGTGTCCGACCAATCGATATTTTCGTTCTTTGTTTCCCAGCAGGGTAATAAGCTTTATATAAGAGACAATAACGGAGTTGAATACAGTGGCGAATTGGGCTCTGTTGCGAATACAGGCGGTGAAACAACCGGTATGACTTCAGGATATATTATTGCCCAGTTCACTGCTGTCGATGCAGATGGAAATCAGTTGTTAGGTACCTTCCAGGGTGACTATATTGCGCCAGAAGTTCCAGCAAATGCAGATACCGTTGTATCTGCTTCCGGATTGCTTGCGAACCGGACTATGCAAGGCACTTATATGCATCATAATGGGACCAGTAATGGTGACATTAATGCCATCGCAGCTGATGACATTCAGATAACTATTAATCCTTATGCTCCAGCATCTACAAATGCTACAAATACTGCGGCTAATTGATAGGCTGATGATAAGAGGCGATTCTGATGTTTCTTGATAATCCCGTGTCTCAGGATGATTTTAAATCCCCCAGCAGGAAGCCTTGGGTATTGCTTTTAATCGTTATCCTGGTCTGTGCTGGATCTTATCAAGCATACAGGATCATACGCGATCGGCGTGATGTGCCTTCGACTCAGGGCGAGCCGCCTGCGCAGGCGTTAACCAACAGTGTGCCGGTCACAGTTGATAATTCTTCATCAAATCTAACAGCACAGACAGCAGGCTTGGCTATATTGAAAGAGGCCAAGGATCTTGAAACTGCCAATAAACATGAAGAGGCTTTTCAGAAATATCGCTCCATAATAACGGCTACCAATGATTCCCGAATTGTTGAAATGGCTGAATTCGAAATGGGAAAGCTCTCGATAGCCGTACTATTTTCGCCAATTATGACCTCTGAGAAGATGTCATATTCTGTGAGGCCGGGCGACAGTCTGGAAAAGATTGCCAAAAGTCATGGCACTACAGTAAATCTTATTCGCAGAGCAAATGGTTTTTCTGAGGCAAAGGTTCTGCATGCTGGCGATACTCTGGTTTTGACAAAAGCAGTATTCAGTCTGGTCTGCAGTAAATCTGCCAACGATATGGTGTTATATATAAACGGCTTGTTTTGCAAGCGCTACAGGGTCTGTACCGGCAAGATGGGAAAGACTCCTGAAGGTACATTTGCCGTCAATGATAAGATAGTTGAGCCACCTTGGTGGAGAGGTGACAAGATGCTGCCGTTTGGTGATAAAGAGAACATACTTGGAACCAGATGGATGAGCATAAAGGCTACTGGCAGCACCCCGTCAGTTAAAGGCTATGGGATTCATGGCACATGGAACGACGCCTCAATAGGAACAGCAGACAGTGCCGGCTGTATAAGAATGCATAATGCCGATGTTGAAGAGGTGTTCGATATACTTCCGTTAGGTGCTAAAGTTACCATAACGCCCTGAATAATCGTATATGATGGATTATGGTGTGTAGTGATTATGTCCTCTGTATTGTAGGAGTCGATCCCCAGATCGACGATTATTCACGATCGTCGCAAAGGGTTGCGACTCCTACAGTCGGAATAAATCTAATGAAGTTCGTACTCTCCATATGTTCATTTCTTATTTACATTTCCCCAATTCCTGCTATTTTCTCAATTTCTTATGCATAAATACAGAACACATAACTGCGACGAATTACGCACGGCTGACGCTGGCAAACTGGTGAAACTATCCGGCTGGGTCTTCAGGAAACGGGATCACGGCAGTCTTCTTTTCTTTGATCTGCGTGATCATTACGGCATGACGCAGATTGTCATACGCCCCGATCAATCCTATTTCGAGGAATGCCAAAAACTTAAGCTTGAATCCGTAATAACCGTTACGGGTATGGTGGAAGTCAGGACCCCTGACACAATAAACCCTGAAGTCAAGACCGGTGAGATAGAGATTGTGGCCCAGGAAATCATTTTTGATAGTGTGGCTGAACAAATACCATTCCAAGTATCCGGCGATGATGATACTTCTGAGGAGTTGCGCTTGAAATACAGGTTCCTCGATCTGCGTAGAGAGAAATTGCATAGCAACATCATGTTGCGTACCCGTGTGATCTCGGAAATCAGGAAGATAATGATAGATCAGAACGGCTTTAATGAGTTCCAGACGCCTATATTAACCAGTAGTTCACCAGAGGGTGCACGTGATTATCTTGTGCCGAGCAGGGTACACCCCGGCAAGTTCTATGCTCTTCCGCAATCACCCCAGCAGTTTAAGCAATTACTCATGCTAGCCGGATTCGATAAATATTTCCAAATTGCATCCTGTTTCCGGGATGAAGATGCGAGGGCGGACAGGTCGCCGGGTGAGCACAGTCAGCTTGATATCGAGATGTCGTTTGTCGAACCAGATGACATTTTTAAGGTGGTTGAATCTGTTTTGCATCAGATATTTACAAAATTCGGCTCTTGGAAGGTTGATGGAATACCATTCAAGCGGATTAAGTATTCAGATTCAATGCTGATGTACGGCTCTGATAAGCCAGATTTGCGCAACCCGATAATCATGTCTGATGCTACGGAAATATTCCGTACGTCCGGCTTCAAGGCTTTTAAATCGCTGGTGGAGAAGGGGGCCGTGGTAAGAGCAATTCCGGTCAGACAGATTGCGTCCAAGTCCCGTAGTTTCTTTGATAAACTGGTTGAGTATGCGATTTCTTTAGGTGCCAAGGGTTTGGCTTATCTTGTTTGGGAGAATGGCGAGGTAAAGGGCCCTATAGCCAAGTTTCTTTCCAAGGACGAGCTTGCTAGCATAGCCGCTCAATGCGCTTTACAGGATGGGGATGTGGTGTTCCTGCTGTGCGACAACGTCAAACTGGTGAATAGAGTATCAGGCGATATACGTATAAAGCTGGGCCGTGATCTGGACATTCTCGAGAAAGATGTCTATCGGTTCTGCTGGATAGTCGACTTCCCGATGTACGAATTTGATGAGGAATCACAGACTGTCATATTCTCTCATAATCCGTTTTCAATGCCGCAGGGCGGTATTGAGGCGTTGAATACGATGAATCCGGTTGATATCAAGGCTTTTCAGTATGATGTTGTCTGTAATGGATGCGAGGTCGGCAGCGGGGCAATCAGAAATCATAAGCCCGAAATCATGTACAAGGCATTTGATCTTGCCGGGTATAAGCAGGAAGATGTAGACGGGAAGTTCCCGGCGCTTATCAACGCTTTTAAGCTGGGTGCGCCGCCACACGGTGGCATTGCCCCTGGCATCGACAGAATAGTAATGCTATTGGCAAATGTGGATAATATTAGGGAAGTAATTGCTTTCCCAATGAACCAGAAGGCACAGGATCTTCTTATGGGTGCTCCTGGCGACGTTACGTTGAAGCAACTGCGAGAACTTCACATCAAGATCAATCTTCCAGAAAAACCGAAGATATTGCCTACAGAGACAGCTCCGTCTCCTGTCGCGTCTTGAGGTCTTTGATTCTGATCTTACGGGATTTGACATCATCGGGTCCGATATAGACAGCCCGATCGAAGCCGGCAGAACTGCAACGCGAGAAGAAATTCTTGGGTTTTTCAGGTGCCAGTGCCAGATCAACGGATTCCCCATTATTCCTGAACATGACCGCGATCTCGATCGCCAAAGACATGGAAGGCTTGTCCATGCATCCGACAGCCACAAGAGCAGGGGCTGAACCTGTCGGTAACAGTCCCTTTTCTGCAAGTAACTCAGCTATAACGACATCACCAAACCCCATGCCGACGCATGGGATCTTATTGCCGCCTAAATCGGATATCAGGTTGTCGTAGCGGCCCCCGCCAAAGATGGCGCGGTGCTCTTTCTTGATGTCGTAACATTCAAAGACAATCCCTGTGTAGTAACCAAGGCCCCGGACGACTGACATATCGAATTCAATGAAATCAGTTAGTCCGTATGTGCTTATGGCTCCCCATATTTCAATAATAGCCCGCATGGCAGGTGATTCATCACCGGCTGCAGACTTAGCGGCGTCAATGCTATTGATCTTCATGATCTCAAAAACTGCCTTGATGCCTTCTTCAGAAAGACATGCCGCTGTCAGCATCTTAACAATCTCTGGCTCAGGAATTTTCCCGTACTTGTCTATAGCCATGAAGACGGATGCGGTATGTTCCTGCTGTATTCCATGCTTGATAAGGAGCTCGGCCATCAAAGCGCGACTATTAATTCTTACTTTTATATCGCCGGCCGTGAGGCCTAGAGCTCTCATTGCTGTAATCGCGGCAGCTATTATTTCTGCTTCAGCGGAGGTCGACGGTTCGCCTGCAATATCGAGGTTCCATTGGAAATGCTCCCGTTTCCGGCCTTTCGACATGCGCTCGTACCTGAAGCACTGTGCGATTGTGTACCATTTTGCCGGGAATTGCATTGAGTTCTGTCTGGCAATAAGCATCCGGGCCAGAGTAGGTGTCATCTCAGGGCGCAGTGCAAGCTCGCGATTGCTCTTATCAATGAAACTGTATATCTGCTCGGTGATTTCTTCACCGGCTTTTCTTTTAAGGAGGGACAGGTTTTCTACAACGCAGGAGTCGTAGTTTAGAAATCCGTGAAGGCGGGCTGAATTATGCCAAACCTGGAAGATATGGTTACGTATAGCCATATCCTCGGGATAGAAATCCCTCATACCCCGAGGGGGCGCAAGTGTTAAATCTGAACTCATCTGTCTTGCTTGCTATCAGCTGACCAGTACAGCGGCCTTCATCTTCTTGCCTGCTTTGAACTTTACAACTTTTCGTTCCGGTATAGTGACCGTGTTTTCAGGCTTGTTCGGGTTGCGTCCAATCCTGGGCTTTCTGGTGCATATCTCAAACACACCGAAATCCCTGAATTCAACGTTCTCACCCTTGACCATAGCTTCCGTGATATAATCCAGAGTTTTCTGTATGATTGCATACACGTCCTGCTGGACCAAACCGGTCTCATTCGATATTCTCACTACCAGATCCCGCTTTGTCATGACAACCTCCTTTTATCTTATGTTTTGCAGATGTTGTATATCGTTTCTACGGCATTGACGACATCGACCAAATCAGCCTTCTTCTCTTTGCGTAGCTTAATCTCGATCTTGCCTGCGTCAATGTTCCGTGCTCCCACTACAACCCTTATGGGAAATCCTACCAAATCAGCGTCCTTGAACTTTACCCCTGGCCTCTCATCCCTATCGTCCAGAATGACATCAATACCTTTTTTCTCGAGATCGTTCATCAGGGATAGCCCCACCGACATGCATTTCTCGACCTTTGGATCAAGGACATCGATGACAACTTGGTATGGCGCTACAGATAAAGGCCATATTATGCCATTCTCGTCGAACGACTGTTCTATAATGGATTGTAGTGTCCTGGTTACCCCGATTCCATAGCAACCCATGACTATTGTGTTTTTCTGTCCCTGTGCATCAAGGTATATGGCGTTAAACTTCTCGCTGTATTTGGTGCCTAGTTTGAACACATGGCCGACCTCTATGCCTCGCTTTTCCCTTAGTTGCTCACTGCAGCGCGGACAGAGGTCGTTCTCCTTGACCGTGCCGATGTCGATAAATTGAGCAGGTTGGAAATCACGCCCAGCGCAGACGTTGATAAGATGTGTATCGTTCTTGTTCGCGCCAGAAATCATGCCTTTGCAGTCCCTGAGTCCCAGATCTGCATAAACTGGGATTTTTAGGCCTACCGGTCCGGCGTAACCAACTTCGGCCGATGTAGATTTGAGAATGGTTCCGGCATCTGCCAGCACTACGGTCTGAGCTTCGAGTATTCTTGCCAGCTTGTGCTCGTTGATGTCTCTATCGCTGGACACGCATACTGCTGCAGGATTGCCGTCGATTAAGTAAATAATAGTCTTTATTATACGCTTGGGGTCACATTTGAAAAATCCGCTCACTTCATCAACAATCTTCATTCCCGGTGTTGCAACCTCTTCTATTGCCTTTTCTGAATCAGGGAAGTAGATTGGGGATGGAATCGCTCGTTCAGCTCTTTCCAGATTTGCGGCATATTCGCATTTTGTGCACTCAACAATCCCATCTTCGCCAGTATCGGCTAGAACCATGAACTCATGCGACCACTTTCCACCTATGGCGCCGGTATCTGCTTCAACTACCTTAGTCCTCAGGCCACATCGCTCAAATATCCTGACATAAGCATCGTACATGGCCTTATAACTTGCATCCGCTGCATTAATGTCGATGTCAAAGCTGTAAGCGTCCTTCATGATGAATTCTTTGGCTCTCATCAGTCCGAATCTAGGCCGTATTTCGTCCCTGAACTTTGTCTGGATCTGATAGAAAGTCTTCGGGAGCTGTTTATAAGAATTAAGCTCATGAGAGACTAGTTCCGTTATTACTTCTTCATGCGTGGGCCCCAACACCATATCGCGCTGCTGTCGGTCCTTTAGTCTGAACATTGAGGCGCCCATGGTCTTGTATCGATCGGAGGTTTCCCATATCTCTCTGGGCTGTAGTGCCGGCATAAGCACTTCCATTGCACCAGCTTTATCCATTTCCTCACGAACGATCAGCTCTACCTTCTTGAGAGCCTTGAAACCAAGAGGTAGAAATGTGTAAAGACCACTGGAGAGCTTTCTTAACAATCCAGCCCTCAGCATTAACTTGTGACTTGGTATCTCTGCTTCTCCAGGATCATCTCGCAACGTCGGTATAAGAGTCTTGCTCCAAAACATAATTAATTCCTTTAGTGTTAGTTATTGTAGGACAGAGATTTAGAAAAATCAATAGTGTTTTTGCTGTATTTTTCAGGGCATGCTAATGCAACCGTCTGCTATTGAAGAAGGTACAAAGGAGATAATGGATTTTCTTTCTGCACTCTTTACTGATGCCTCGATATATTCCGATGTCCAACCCGTTCCAATTCCTTTCTTATTAACGCGTTCCACGAGAACTTCGACAGTTTTGCCGAAGAATGATAAGGCGAAGTCGTTTTTCTTCAAATCTTTAAGGCGATTAATTGCATTAACACGTTGTCTAGTAATATCGGGATGTATCTGATCTGGCATTCTGGCGGCATCAGTTTCTGGCCGCTTACTGTATGAGAATGCATGAATATTGCTGAAGGGAAGCGATTCGAGAAACGCCATGGTATTTGCAAACATCGCATCCGTCTCGCCTGGGAATCCCACTATGATATCCGTGCCAATACCAAGCGTCGGTATAGCATCCTTCGCTTTCTTGATAAAAGCGGCAATACCTGAAATGCTATGTCGCCGCCTCATGAGTTTCAGAATGCTGTCGTCTCCGCTCTGTATGGGTAGGTGCAGGTACCTGCACAGTTTTGTCGATCCTGCCATTAATCTAACGATGTCCTCTTCTGCTGTCGTGGGCTCTATGGAACTTATCCGTATCCTGTAGATGCCGTCAATATTCTCGATCATCTTGACCAGGCTTGGCAGGTTAATTCCGTCATCGTTATATGTCCCGATGTTGGCACCTGTAAGAACGACCTCCTTAATTCCGCTCAGCGCCTGATGGGAGATCTCGTTGATGATCTCTTTGTGATCGCGCGAAACCGATTTGCCACGGGCGCGTGGTACGATGCAGTAGGAGCATCCGAATTCACATCCATCCTGAACCTTGATTGATGCCCGTGTTTTTGTACTGTATTGATGCGTTTCTGATGGCAAAGATGTGGATCTGCCGGTTAACCCAGCCTTTGCAAGGGCATTCGGAAGCTCGAACTTTTGTGTCTGATCGAGCAAAATGTCAGCGCCGGATTCTTTTCTGACTCGCTCCCTGTCAACTTGCACAGCGCAACCTGCCAGCACGATTTTTGCATCAGGGAAATCGCGCTTTGCGGATCTTGCCAGCCGCAGGCAGTTTCGCTCCGCGTTGGTTGTGACAGCACATGTGTGGATGACAATTGCATCGGCCTTTTCGCCCCATGGGACTATATCCATGCCGTGGGCGGCCAGCTGACCTGAAAGCATTGCGGTCTCAGCCTGATTGAGCCTGCAGCCGATGGTCTTAAAGGATACAGTGCTCACGTTTATATCAGATCATTATGGCGCCGGTTCCGGCATTCTGGACATGGTCGGCATAACGTTTGAGGTAACCGCTGTTTATCTTCGCAACAAAAGGTTTCAACTCTGCACGTCTGCGATCAGCCTCTTCTTTGCTTATCTCGGCTTCGAGTTTTCGTGCGGGAATATCGATGCTAATCATATCCCCATTCTTGAGCAGTGCGATCATGCCGCCTTCTGCGGCCTCAGGTGAGACATGTCCGATGCAGGCCCCGCGTGTGCCACCCGAGAATCTGCCATCTGTTATAAGTGCGACGCTTTCCCCAAGGCCTCTGCCCATTATGTATGATGTCGGAGCAAGCATTTCCTGCATCCCTGGCCCCCCCTTAGGCCCTTCATAACGTATGACAACTACATCTCCAGCCTTTACCTTGTCTTCGAGTATTCCCTGGCAGGCCTCTTCCTGGGTTTCAAAGATCACAGCCTTGCCTCGGAACTTCAGCATATTAGGGGAGACGCCTGCTTTCTTCACGACTGCACCGTTCTCGGCAAGGTTGCCCCACAGTATCGTCAATCCGCCATCCTGAGTGTAAGGGTTCGCTATGTTCCGGATTACGGCGGAGTCTTTTACGACTGCTTTCTTTACGTTCTTGCCTATGCTTTTACCAGTCACAGTGATGCAATTGCGGTTTATCAATCCTTTGATCTTGGTCAACTCATTGATTATCGCGCTTACACCGCCTGCATTTTCGACATCCTCTATATGATACTGGGAGGACGGAGATACTTTGCAGATGTTGGGGCATTTGTTGGATATCTCATTTATTCGCCGGAGGTCATACTTGACGCCGGCCTCATGGGCGATCGCAAGCGCGTGCAATACGGTATTTGAGCTGCCGCCCATACCCATATCGGTCGCGAATGCATTATCGATGGATTCAATTGTCACGATATCACGGGGCAGGGGGCCGCCTTCCAGCGCCATCTCGACTATCCGTTTTGCTGCCCGTCTGTAAAGTTTCTTCCGATCTGGGGATATGGCCAGTATTGTTCCGTTTCCGGGCAGGGCTATTCCCAGCGCCTCGCATAGGCAGTTCATGGAATTAGCGGTAAACATGCCTGAGCATGAACCACAACTGGGGCATGCGGACTCCTCTACAGTTTCCAGTTCCTTGTCTGTCATGCTTCCCTTTTTGTGTGCAGCAACTCCTTCAAAGACGCTGATCAGGTCAACGCTCTTCCCATTGGGGAGCCTACCCGCCTTCATGGGGCCGCCGCTAGCCATGATAGTAGGGATATTGCATCGCAATGCGCCCATCAGCATGCCAGGGACGATCTTGTCGCAATTAGGTATACAAATCATGGCGTCGAAACAATGAGCATTTACCATGGACTCGACACTATCGGCGATGATTTCACGGCTGGGCAGGGAATATTTCATGCCCATGTGTCCCATGGCGATTCCATCGCATATGCCAATGGTGTTAAATTCTATCGGCACTCCACCATATTTGTAGACACACTTTTTGATGAATTTGGAAACCTGATCCAAGTGTACATGGCCAGGAACGGACTGGGTAAACGAGTTACATATGGCAATGAACGGCTTGCCAAAGTCGGAGGCCTTGATCCCTGTAGCCCTTAATAGACTCCTATGCGGTGCTCTTTCCCAACCTTTTTTTATCTGATCGCTTCTCATGTGATTTTCTCCATTTATATCTAATTCGCTGGAAATGATACGGTTGCGGCAGTTGGTTGTAAACAATAAATTACGCTTCTATCCTGCTCATATTGCTGATATAACCCTGATTAAATTGGGTCTGGAAAGGGAGCATGAGCGGAATTCAGGAATATCTTAAAGACGTTGATCATCGAACGCGGGACACGCCACGCCGTAGCTCTTTCGCGAAGGCAGGCGCCGGCGAGCAGCGCCCCTACGGGAAACTTCCAGGAAGCAATTCCGTAATTGGCGGAAGGAATGCTAAGAATGGGGCGCATTATATAAGATCGGTTAATGAATCAATCCCACAAGGAGACTGCATGAGTGCGAAGACAACGTCGGTTAAAAAGACTGCAAATAAATCTAAAACAGTAAAAAAGTCAGCGAAACAAATTGAGGTACAGGAAGCATTGCAGGTCACCTGGCTTTTGAAAGGGACGCTCAAGAATGCCCAGCTGTCATATTTGCGTGTTGGTAAACTTCTATCGCAGGTGCGCGAGAAGAAGATGTTCGTTTCGCTTGGTCATCCCGACATCGAGGATTATGCAGAGAAGCGTCTGCAGTTGGGCAGGGCATCTTTATATAGATATATCCAGGTGTATGACTGGGTGACTAAGAACCATCCGGAATGGCTCCAGCCAAAGCCGAAGGGGTTCATTCCTGATCTGTATGATGTTGCTGGATTGATAACCATTGAGCGTGAACTTGCCGAGAAGAATGTTTCGCCGCAGAAACGGAAGAAACTGGAAGAACTACAGAGTAAAGCACTGACAGGTGAACTGAAGAGCAGTGAGGTTGCGAAGGTGAGCAAAAGTTCAAAGACTGCCGGTGAGTTGATGAAGAATATGGCGTTACGGCTGGTGTCAGTTCGCAAGCAGTGTTCTGCTATTTCAGGGATCCCCGCCGAAGTGATCAAGTACCTTGATGGGGCAATAGGTCTGCTGAATAACGAGAAGGCTGTTGCGGCGTTGAAGTCGGTATTCGCAGATAGGGAGATGACCGCGTAATCGCATTCCAATTATTTCCCAAAACTTCGGGTTTCAGGTCCAAAGATTCACGTTGTAAGTGCCTGATGATCAATGTTTAGCCCAATAAGTCTAGACAACTAGACTTTTGTGTAAGCGAAGGTGTCGCTCATGCCGTTTTCTTACTCAGCAAAGTGGCGTTGTTGATCAACGCCAGCATGCTGAGGGAGAAAGACGAGCGCCCACGCCACATCATGCGACATGGTAAAAGCAACGCCCCTACAAGATAAGCTGCTTTTTCCCTTGTAGGAGCCGATCCCCGCATCGGCGATTCTTCTCGATCGCCGCAAAGGGTTGCGGCTCCTACAGTAAGAATATATGCGTTTAAGGTTCAGATCGCCTCATCATTCGATATTGTCGCTCAATGTTTCAGCCTGTGCAAAAATAGGGGAGCAAAAGCTTTCTTGCGATCAAGAAAAACGCTGGTAATATGTAACTATGAATTCAACAAATGATACTCCGACCGTCCTTAACGCCGTTTCAATTAATCAGGTTGTGTCTAATTCAACTGACACTGATGCTTCCAATGCCACGAATACCTTAACAGCTGCGGATACTAATGCTATGCCGAAAGTATCACAGCCTGCCAAGGGCATATTTGCATTTACCGTCAAAGACATTGACGGTAAGGATGTCTCTCTGGCTGAGTACGCAGGGAAAGTCATTATGATTGTCAATGTTGCCAGTAAATGCGGATTTACGGGGCAGTATGCGGATCTGGAGAAATTGTATCAGGACTATAAGGACAGAAATTTTGTGGTATTGGGCTTTCCAGCCAATAATTTTCTTTTTCAGGAGCCTGGCTCAAATTCAGACATAAAACGTTTCTGCACTCTAAACTATAATGTTACATTTCCGATGTTCTCGAAGATATCAGTATCTGGCGACGACCAGGATCCGCTGTATAAATATTTGACGTCCAAGACTTCCAACTCTGAACATAGCGGAAAAATAAGTTGGAACTTCAATAAATTCATTATTTCAGCTGAAGGTAATATCGTCGGACGATTCGGAAGCCGGACAGGACCACGGGAGGATAAGGTGGTAAAGCTGATAGAAGCTGAATTGGCGAAGATGATCGTTGAAGATCCGCAGGATAAACCCAATATTCCTGTACAATAAAAGCCGTATATTGTACATTCTGCATCATGAAATATTTTATGATAATTGTCGCTTTAGCCTGCGCTATGTTCTCTGTATCAGGATGCAGACGCCATGATTTCAAGGAGCATGTGATACATATACCTGAGATGAGTAACGAGGTCTGCGCCCAACTCATTACCACTCGGCTGCTGAGTGCTTACAGACAACAGTCACAATCACAGGAGTCTGAGTTTGACCCAGTGAAGATACTTAATGTCGATATGACTGCAAGGACTGTCACCCTCAGGTATGAAAGCCTCATAATGGCCAGAAAAAACCTTGATTTTCTCGTAGCCGATATGGGTTTTGATGCTAATGGCATTCCCGGCAATAAAGAAGCGGCGGCTAAGCTTGATCCTAGATGTGGTTTGAAGGGAACGGTCATTCCTGCCGTGCCTACTAAGCAGGTACAGCCGAGTGAGCTTGTGCCTATAATACCGGTTCCGGCTCCTGCTACGAACAACTGATTGATGAACGCTCTTATCGACCAGTTCATTGACTATCTTGCCCTTGAGAGAGGGCTGAGCCCTAATACGATGTCAGCCTATAAGTCGGACCTTATCTGTTTCTCGGATTTTCTCTTGTCCAGAAAAATCAGTTCGGCGAACAATATCACCAGGAAGCATATACTTGATTTCATAATGCATCAGAAAGATGCGGGGATGAATGCCAATTCTATTTCGCGGCAATTCGTGTCAATCAAGGTACTGTTCAAATATCTGGTACAGGAAGGTCTGCTGTCTCGGAATGTCACCGAAACAATGGATTCGCCTAAATTATGGAAAGTCCTGCCGTCAACGCTGTCGGTTAAAGAAGTAGAGCGCTTGATATCGGCGCCAGCTGGCAATGATAAGATCAGTATCAGAGACCGGGCGATAATAGAGCTTATGTATGCGTCGGGCTTACGTGTGTCCGAGTTGTCTGGACTAAAGATTGACGATCTGCACATGGATAGCAATTATCTGAGATGTACGGGAAAGGGTAGCAAGGTTAGGGTAGTCCCGTTCGGCGGGAAAGCAAAAGAGCAGTTACAGGTTTATATTTCGGAAGCGCGACCGCAATTCTCTCAGGATCCGTCGATGCGACATGTCTTTCTGACATACAGGAAGAAGGGCATATCCCGGAAAGGCATTTGGAAGCTGATCAAACATTACGCAAAGCGAGCCGGCATCGCGAAGGATGTCTCACCTCATACACTCAGGCATTCATTTGCGAGCCATCTTCTGGCAAACGACGCTCCACTGCGTGTCATACAGGAAATGCTGGGGCATGCAGATATCTCTACGACGCAGATATACACGCATGTAGACCAGGGCCGCTTACGCTCAATCCATGAAAAATTCCATCCGAGGGCATGAAGATGAGAAAACTGATAAAGAGGATCAAGGATAAATGTTCGGAAATGATCAATGGAGGCGAGGGGGATGGCAGGGATCTTTCCTGTTTGGAAAGGGAATTGGGGCATTCTTTCGGGAATAAGGAGCTCTTGATAGAAGCAATAACGCATCCATCCTTTCGCTATGAGAGCAAGGGTGTCAAGGTCGACAACCAGAGGTTGGAGTTCCTGGGTGATGCGGTCATATCAATGGCTGTTTCGACGATGATCTATAATAAATACAGGTCTTGTGATGAAGGGACTCTGACCTCATACAGGAGTATGCTTACCAGTGGCAGGGCACTTGCGGTATTTGCCAATGAACTGGAGCTTGGCAAATGGCTTTACATCGGCAAGGGCGAAGAGAAGTCGAATGGCAGGACAAGGACGTCAACTCTTGCGGATGTATTTGAATCAGTGATAGGGGCTGTTTATGTGGATGGCGGTATGAAGCCGGTCGCTAATCTTCTGATCCGGTTGATGCAGCAGCAGATTGCCGGCATCGACGAGCAGCTGGCTGCACATAATCCAAAAGGAAAATTGCAGGAGCATAGTCAGAGGGTATTCAAGATGTCCCCTGTTTATCGGGTGATAGATTCTGCCGGTCCATCGCATTCGCGGATGTTTGTGATAGAGGTTACCGCTGGAACAGTATCTGCACAGGGGCGGGGAAAAAGCAAGCAGGAGGCGGAACGGAATGCGGCAATAGCTGCATTAAACACTATTGGTGAGCCGGAATGAAAAAAACCATTTTATTAGTAGATATAGGCAACACAAGCGTAACGATGGGAATTGCCACTGGCAATGAGGTGACTCGGAAGGGAAGTATCCTGACAGCGTCATCTTCTCTACCTAAGATATGCGGGGCCATCAGATCGCTGACGAAGGGACTTCCTGTGCAAGGGGCGATACTTTCTTCAGTTGTGCCGGCGAAGAATGCGTTGTGGACTTCTGCTATACGCCGTATATCAGGCGTCAAGACCATGGTTGTGACATATAAGATGAACCTTGGCGTAGCCATTGATTATCCGAAGCCGGCTACTATCGGAGCCGACAGGCTTGTCAACGCTTCAGCCGCAGTCGCTCTATATGGCACGCCTGCAGTAATAGCTGATTTCGGTACCGCACTTACATTTGACGTGATTAACAAGAAGGGTGCCTACTGTGGCGGCGTCATTGCTCCGGGCTTGCCTTTGATGATGGATTATCTTTATGAACGTACTGCGCTATTGCCCAGGGTTGCAATAGAAGGCTCAATAAAAGCTTACGGCAGAAGTACCGAGGACGCCATGCGTATCGGCACTCGCATTGGTTACGCAGGGATGGTGCAGTCAATAACCGGGCATATCGTTTCTTCCCTTCGTGGCGATGTGCATCTCGTGGCGACCGGGGGATATGCAAAGCTTGCTCTTTCGAGGATCAATATCCCTTACGTTATAAACACCAACTTGACCTTGCTTGGACTGGTGCGTATATTCAATCTTAATAGCTAATCTGATCAGCATGCTAGAAAGGAATTATATAAATGAATAATGTATATGCCGTCATACTGGCCGGTGGAAAAGGGACACGTTTTTGGCCGTTGAGCACATCCAAACGCCCTAAGCAGGTGCTTGCCATAGCTGGAGGCAAGACCTTGTTATCCTCCTCTGTCGAAAGGCTGAAGGGGCTGATTCCGCCTGAGCGCACAATCATCATTACGAATTCTGAGTTTATCGAGAGTACGCAGAAAGCGGTGCCGTCGCTTCCCAGGAAAAACATCATCGGGGAACCTGTTGGTCGTGATACCGCCGCAGCGTGTGCGCTTGCGATGACCATAGTAAAGGCTCGTGACCCCAAAGGTGTCGTATATATATTGACGGCTGACCACGTCATCGGGGATCTCGATATCTTTCAGGCGACGCTTAGAGAAGGAGGCCGGATCGCAGACGGTTCGGATTCGATAGTCACCATAGGCATCAATCCTTCTTTTCCCAGCACGGGATTCGGATATATAAAGGCGGGTAATAAGTTCAAGAGTGCGTCCGGTGTCCTGTTCAAACATGCTGAAAGGTTTGTTGAGAAACCTGATGAAGCAACCGCGCGTAAGTATGTTAAGTCGGGGGACTATTACTGGAACTCCGGCATGTTTATCTGGTCAGTATCCGCGTTCGAAAAGGCGCTTAAGGCATATCAGCCGAAGCTTTTGAAAATGACGGAGCGGCTGGCAAAGTATGTTGATACTTTTGGGTTCGGAGCACAGCTCGCAAAGGAATATTCCAAAATTCAGAAGATATCAGTGGACTATGCAATCATGGAGAAGTCGCCTGACATAATAGTAGCCAAGGGTGTCTTCAAATGGAGCGATCTGGGTTCATGGCCGGCGCTTGAAGAGCATTTTGCACCAGACGGATGCAGGAATACCTTGGTGGGCTATTGCGAACAGATCGAGAGTTCGAATAATGTCGTTATGTCGAACGAAAGACTTACTGCCCTTATAGGAGTTAATGATATGGTTGTCGTCCAGGCTGAGGATGTCACGCTGATTTGTGCAAAGAGTAGGGCGCAGGATGTAAAGAAGATGGTCGAACTGCTTACAGCCAAGAAAACCTACAGTCATCTTTTATAAGAATATGCGCATACTTGGAGTAGATTACGGCGAAAAACGCATTGGGTTGGCAGTTAGCATTCCTTTTCAGAATATGGCTGTTCCTTTGAAGGTCATCAATGTCGTCTCGCATAAGAAAGCCATCCTGGAGATAGCTGAAACAGTAGTCCAGGAATCTGTCGATATGATAGTTGTCGGTCTGCCGATCAATATGGATGGGTCCTCAGGAGAGATGGTAGACCGTGTTATGGATTTTGTCGCAAAAGTGGCAGCAGCGACAGGAAAGAAAGTCGAAACTTGGGACGAACGGCTCACGACTGTTATGGCGGAAAAATCGATGCTTGACGGTGACCTCAGTCGAAGCAAAAGAAAGAGCATTCGCGATAAGATCTCCGCACAAATACTCCTGCAGGATTATCTCGAATCCAGAACCGAAGCACGGTGATTTATGCAGAGGTATAAGATAAAGATATCCTATGATGGTACTGATTATTCCGGTTGGCAGGTTCAGCCCGACCGGGTGACTATTCAGCAGGTGATAGAAAACGCCATAAAGAAGATTACAGGCCAAGTCGTCAAAATACACGGCAGCGGCAGAACCGACAATGGAGTGCATGCTGTTGCACAGATTGCTCATTTTGATATTGAGACGCAAATGCTGCCCAAAGCACTGTTGCGGGCGGTAAACTGTATTATCAATCCGGATATCCGAATAATCTCCATAAGCAAAGTATCTCAGGCTTTTCATGCCAGGAAGTCAGCAAAAAGCAAGGAGTACAGATATTTCATATGGAATGGAGATCAGGTCACTCCTTTTTTGTACCGGTACAGAACACTCATCAGGCAACCCTTGGATGTTGCAGCTATGAAGAAAGCTGCCCGACAGCTGATCGGCAGGCATGATTTCAGCGCTTTTACGGCAAATCCTAACAGAGAGGTCGAAAGCACGGTACGTTCTCTGGGTATGCTTAAGGTTACTCGGAGGGGGCAGGAGATCACTATAAGTGCATCCAGTAATGGCTTTCTCTACAAGATGGTGAGGAGTCTGGCGGGCTTCCTGATCAGGGTGGGGGAGGGAGCGGTAAAGCCGGAAACAGCGACCGAAGTCCTTAATTCTCAAATAAGGACTGCCAGGGTGCCTACAGCACCAGCAAAAGGGCTTTTTCTCTGGCATGTAAAGTACTAATCTGTATAATCCACGCGCATGAAAATCAAGATATTGCCTTCTTTGCTTGCTGCTGATTTTGGACGGCTTGAATCAGAGTCAAAAAAAGCTGAGGTGTCCGGTGCTGATGAACTGCATCTGGATATCATGGATGGGCATTTTGTACCAAATATCAGCTTCGGTGCGGATGTTGTCAGCATGGCTAGGAAAGCCGTGCGTATCCCTCTGAATGTCCATCTGATGCTGAGCAGGCCGGATAAATATATCGACAGATTCGCTAAGGCCGGTTCGGATACGATATTGATCCATATAGAATCCGAATGCGATGTGACTGCAACTTTGGAGAGCATCAGGCAACTGGGAGTCAGGCCCGGTATCACCATGAATCCGGATACGGATCCTGCCAGATTATTTCCCGTGCTGGATAAGGTGGGGATTATCCTTTGTATGACAGTGTTTCCTGGATATGGCGGTCAGAAATTCATTGAAACAGTGGTGCCGAGTATGCGAGCAGTCCGCAATAAGGCAAATGAGATGAATTTGGCGGATCTGGATATTATGGTGGACGGTGGGATTGACCTTAACACCTGCGAGGTTTGCGCAAAGAATGGCGTGAACTGTTTTGTAGCCGGTTCGTCTCTGTACAGAGCCGCTGATATGCGAAACGACATCTCTCTTATGAGAGAAAAATGTGAAAGAGCGTTGATTATATGATAAGCAGTGTCCCTATTAAGAATATACGTAATTTCTGCATCATCGCTCATGTCGACCATGGTAAGTCGACCCTTGCAGACAGATTCCTGCAGTTGACAAACACGATAGAAGAGCGACAGATGAAGGCGCAAGTCCTCGATGCAATGGATCTTGAGCGGGAAAGAGGAATAACGATCAAATGCCATCCAGTGACCATGTATTATACCGCCAGAGATGGTGAAAACTATCAGTTGAATCTCATCGACACCCCGGGCCATGTCGATTTCACGTACGAGGTCTCAAGGAGTATGGCGGCCTGTGAGGGCGCGGTACTTGTCGTTGATGCAGGGCAGGGTGTCGAGGCACAGACCGTGGCCAATGTATACCTCGCGGCCGACCGCGGACTTGAGATAATACCTGTCATCAATAAGGTTGATCTTCCCAATGTCGACATAGATGCAGTGAAGAAGCAGATTGAAGACATACTGGCGATAAGCATGGAGAACGGGATTCTTGTCAGTGCCAAATCTGGTTTAGGCGTACAAGATCTTTTGGAGTCTGTCATAAAGAGGATTCCGCCGCCCAAAGAAAGCGCGGTGGATGCGCCTGTTCGGGCACTGGTATTCGATTCGGTATATGACGAATATCGCGGAGCTGTTTCATTTGTGAGGGTGGTGGATGGCATATTGAAGGCAGGTGACAAAATCATTCTGATGCAGAAGGGGACCAAGTCAGAACTCAAAGAGGTGGGGATATTTTGTCCTAAGCAAAAGCCGGTCGACGCACTTTATCCTGGACAGGTGGGTTATCTGGTTGCAACCATAAAAGAGCCCAAAGAGATACTTATTGGCGATACCATAACATGTGTTAATAACAGAGCCGAAAAACCGCTGCATGGTTTCAAGGAGGTCAAGCCCATGGTGTTTAGCGGGCTTTATCCAGTTAACACTGCCGAATATGAGAAGTTCGTGCACAGTATAGAGAAGCTGTGCTTGAATGACAGTGCTTTCACTCATCACCCTGAGTCGTCAGTGGCTTTGGGTTTTGGGTTTAGGTGCGGATTCCTCGGGCTGCTGCACATGGAGATCGTGCAGGAACGTCTGCACAGGGAATTCGATATTGATATAATAGGCACCCATCCGTCAGTTATATATAAAGTATATTTAAAGGATGGTACGACCTTGGAGATCGACAATCCTGTTAATCTGCCCGACATGGGTAGAATCGACTATATAGAAGAGCCACTGATAACTAGTTTCATAATATGCCTTAATGAGCATATTGGCGACATAATGAAAATGATCATGGACAGGCGGGGCGAGGTGACAAAGACAGATTCGATTGACACCAAGCGGGTAATGCTTACCAGCACTATGCCGCTGAATGAGATCCTTACTGATTTTCATGACATGCTCAAAAGCGTGAGTCGTGGATATGCGTCAATGGACTATGAGTATTCGGGCTATAAACGCAGCAATATCATTAAGCTGGATATTCTGCTGAATAGCGAAGTTATCGACGCATTTTCCGTCCTTGTTCATGAGGATAAGGCTGTTTACAAGGGCCGACAGATATGCAAGATCCTCAAAGATTGTATTCCCGCGCATATGTTCCAAATTCCTGTACAGGCGGCCATCAACAAGACCATAATAGCGCGAGAAACCATCAAGTCATTTAGAAAGGATGTCACGGCTAAACTTTATGGCGGTGATATCACAAGGAAGAAGAAGGTTCTCGAGAAGCAGAAAGAAGGCAAAAAACGGATGAAACAGTTCGGGAGCGTAAATGTTCCTCAAAAAGCATTCGTAGCTGTCCTTAAGTCGGATTCATCTGATTAGAAGAAAGGGCAGGGTGCGTATATTTATGTGGTCATACTTGAAAACAAGGAATGCGAGAAGCCATGCGAAGCATATTTTGTTTCACGCCAGGCATGTCCGCAATATGCGCGAGGATATACTGACGGAATCTGACCTGCTTTCGCTCACCTCAGCCGAAGCGGCCTTGGTGTCTGCGGTGAAAAAGGGGACGCCTGAAAGCATAATCAATCTGGCAGATAAACTGGGAACTTTATCTGGGGAATTGGCTCCCGATCTGGGATCTTCATTCAAGGAGAATTTTGAGATTATAATCGTTGCCATAGCTGTGGCAATGGCATTCAGAGCTTTTTTCTTCCAGCCGTTTAAGATTCCGACAGGATCCATGCAGCCGTCGCTTTATGGGATACATAGTAGTGCTGCTTATGCCAAACCTGGCATTCTGGATATTCTGCCGTTAAAGGTATTTAAATGGCTGGCAACCGGTAATTGGTACCGCGAGGTTAGAATTAAGGAATCCGGTCATTTAGCAGTGTGCAGAGACGGTGGCATGGACCATCCGGCTGACAAAATATATGAAGTGTCTGGCAGGAAGTATTATGTACCCAAGGATGCGGTCATAACAAATAACTGGGGCGATTATCTGGCAAAAGGAGATCTCTTGTGGTCGGGAATCGTCTCTGCCGGCGATCATGTATTTGTAAATAAGTTTAAGTGGTTTTTCAGGGCGCCGAAACGTGGCGATGTGATGGTTTTTCAGACCACTGGCATAAATGGCCTGCCTGCGGGTATTTATTACATTAAACGTATGGCGGGAATGCCAAACGAAACACTGTCAATAAAGTCGCCAAAATTGCTCATAGACGGTGTACCTGTGACCGAGCCCAAGTCGATAGCAAGAATAGCTGCATGTGAGGGTTTATACGGCGGTTATCAGCCGGCATGGAACGATCCTTCGGCATATATCAGAACTGCAGAAGATAGCTTTAAGTTAGGGCCTGAGCAGTATTTTGCCCTGGGTGATAATACGGGGAACAGTCGCGATAGCAGATACTGGGGAGCCGTCCCGCGTGAGAATCTGGTAGGCAGCGGCGCAATAGTCTACTGGCCATTTACCGAGCGCTGGGGATTGATGGAGTAACCTTAGAATTGTTCAAATCATTGATATACGTACGCAGAAGGCTATATTGCCACAACGTCGCATAATATATCTTATGTCTACTCCTGTATGGTGGATGCCACAACATCTAGGGTTTTGGCGGGATTTCCAGGGTGTTTGCCACAATGATAACTACTGCTACCTAACTTGATATATTAGCTTATCCTTACGGCCGTCTCGTTCGACAGCGATGACAAAAGCATTGGCCCTGTCCTTGACAAATTCACTTATGAAATACTCTGCTCGGCGTCTATTGGTCATCGGCAGTGAGTTAACTGATCTAACAACGTCACCTTCCTTAAAGCCTACTGCCTTGAAGAATTCGGCTTCTCCTTCGATTCCCACGCGGTACCCGGTAATCTTGTTCCCATCTCCATATATGGGCTTCAATGAGTCAAAAACTGCGACAAGTCTATCTGGGTTGTCGCGTAACTCATTGTAATAGTCCAGGACGAGCTTTCTGTCAAAAATCCAGCGGTTCTCCCCTATCATTTTCTCCCCAAATCTTGATAGTGCGTTGGTCCCGTTTTTAGCAGTTTCTGCAGATTGACTGGACAAAATAGGATTCTTGGCTGTTGAAGGATTCAGATTAAACGTTAGCCAGAGCTCCTCCTTTTGTTGTCCTCGCAGGATGATTATATGGTCTTTAAAAACCCTACTTATGACTATGTCATCAATTGACTGGCTTTCGGTCACGATAAGTTGATTTGAGGCTGCGGAATCGTCCAGGATGGCCTTCCTAATCTCATTTGTACCAGCCTCGTCCAAAGCAAAGAATGTGCCAGCAAGTCTATATCTAGTGACTACTGGTGCCGCTGCAATAGTGTCTTGTTTTGCCAATTGGCTATTTTGTGAAGCAGGTTTGACAGCATTGTCCCAGTCCTGTGATTTGACTGTAATCGCCTTGGCTCCTTGGGCTGTATCCGGCCAGAATCCATTATCCTGACATGTTCTGCCTATAAGGCCGTACTCCCATAAAATAATACCTGTAAGTGACAGAGCTATAGCGAGTGCGGATACCGGGCCGTATTTCAAAAGGATGTGATATTTATCAGCAGAGACCATAAGCCGGATTCTGTTCACATTTTACTGTGTCGGTCATTTATCTATTGCGATCTACCCGAAACTTCGACAGCACGATTTAACGTATCTGCCAGAGGCGGGCCACCTCAAGTTTCCTATTCGATCTTGCTCCGGAGGGGTTTGCCTTGCGACCATCATCACTGATGACCCGGTGGTCTCTTACACCACCTTTTCACCCTTACCCTTCGATTGCTCTCGGGGCGGTCTGTTTTCTGTGGCACTATCCGTACTTTCCGATTGCCAGAAAGCCTCCCCGGTCAACCGGGGACATCCTGCCCTGTGGAGTCCGGACTTTCCTCTCCGGCAAGCCGGAGCGACCAATCCCTCCACCGATAAATATCACACTGTTAATATAGCAATCTTCCACAATAATCGCAAGATACCATATTAATATGTCTTTTGGCATCGTGTACAGTAGCCGGTGATAACTGAAAATGACATCCGCCGCAGCCCGATCTGCCTTCTTCCATAGGCTCGACTGGCACCAAGGCCTTATCTTTTGCTTTAAATATCCGGTTGTATACACTAAGCCATCCTGCTTCAACGGACTTCGCGGCTAGCTCACGAATTGCTACTTCATCAGCAATCTGCTTCTGTACAGCGGTCAGGCGGTCTTCGTAGACCTGCATGTCATTCTTCACAAGATCAGCTTCTTTTTGTAATTCAGCCTGTGCCGTCTGTAAAGATTTCCTCTTGTTTTCGACGTCTTCCATGATGACCAGCTCCTGCTCCTCAAGCCCGGAAATTTTCCTTCGTATAGCAGTTACTTCATCCTCAATGGCTTTAAATTCCTTGTTTGTCTTCAATGACATTTGCTGAGTGCGCAATTTTGCTATGTTCTGGTTGCAGGCGTCGACGTCAAGTTCCTGTTTCTTTATCTCTGCCATCTTGAGTTTGAGGTTCTTGTCGGCGAGTTCAACCGCTTGCTTATGTGTCGCCAACCTATCTTCCTCGCGCTTCTTGCGTGCAGGTATGTCGGTAATCTCTTGCTGCAATTGGCGAATTCTGAGGTCGATTTCCTGAAGTGCTAATACATTGTCTACCATGCTCAAAGTGTCATACCTTCTTTCTTGATAAAAGATGAGACCAGAAAACCCGAATAAACTATACCACACATGTGCTGGTGTCAATTTATTATCGAAAGAGGATAAAGATTGAAATTTACCTGACAATCATACGGCTGATTTCAGGCCGCTGAATGACACATTACAACAGTGCGGGATTGAATCGTGTGGCCTCTTCTCGAGGCTTAACACAGTACTTTTTTACATATTTGCCGATAAGATCTGTCTCAACGTTGACCTGGTCGCCTGTCTGTGATTTCGAAAAGCTTGTTGACTCCCATGTAGTCGGGATGATGTGGACGCTGAAAGTGCTGGATGTTGCTTCCGTAATGGTCAGGCTAATACCGTCTAATGCGATTGACCCTTTCTTCACGATCCCGTCCATTATCTGCTCATCACAGCTTATGGTGATGATATGGTCAGAGCCTGTCTTTTGTATATCCTTTAGCGTTCCGATGCCGTCAATATGACCTGTCACTATATGCCCGCCCATTCTGTCGCTGGCTCGCAGTGCCCGCTCAAGGTTCATGATAGAGCCGGAACGTTTTCTGTTTAGCGAGGTCTTTGCAATGGTTTCCGCAAGCACATCGAATTGACTCAGACTGCCGCTGGACTCTGTTAGTGTGAGACATACACCGTTAACACTAATGCTTTCCCCTCTGGATAGAGAATCCTGCCACGGTTCGTGCTCGATTTCGAGAGTATACCCGTTACCGCGAGGCACTAGTCTTGCTAATCTGCCAGTTTTTTCTATAAGACCGGTAAACATCACTTAGCCTCCTTATTATATGGTTTCGCATGGATAAGTATGTCATTGCCTGTCTTTCTCAGTGTGTCAAAAACAAGTCTAGGTGCATTATGCAATGTCCACCCCCTGCCCGCTACCGCTGACCGTGAGCAGACTCCTCCGATGATGATCGGCGCCATAAAGAAATAAAAATCATCCACGAGTTTGCTGTTTATCAGTGAGGCTGCTATTTCTCCGCCGCCTTCACAAATCACATGGAGAACACCAAGCTTACCTAGAATACGCATCAGTCTGGGCAATGACACTCTTCTGCTGTCGCCAGGGACGATGATGACTTTTGCACCTGTTCGCTGTATCCGATCCAAATTATTTCGGCTGCACTGTCTGGTCGTCGCTACAAACGTCCGTTTCTGTCTGCCATCGGAAAGCACTTTTACCCCCGTCGGAATTCTACCTGATGAGTCTACAATTATTCTGAACGGGCTGGAGCTGTGCCGCCCTTTTGGCAAAAGAGTTGGATTATCCTTGAGGATTGTTTCGATACCGACCATAACAGCATCTGCTTTTATTCTGAGCCGGTTGACGATGCCTCTTGATGACGGGCCGGTGATCCATTTTGACTGCCCATGCAAATCGGCAATTTTCCCATCGATTGATGTTGCCAGTTTGAGTGTGAGATGCGGCGTTTTATTTATGATCCACTTTCCAAAAGCGTTGATTAGCTCAAGCGCCTTGTCCTCGCAGAGTCCTATATTAACGATGATTCCGGCTGCTCTTAACATCTTGATGCCTTTGCCGGCATGTCTGGGGTTCGGATCCAGCGTTGCTACGTGAACCATCTTTATCCCGCTGTCGATTATAGCATCGGTACACGGACCGGTCTTGCCCCACGTACTGCATGGCTCCAGCGTAACGTATAATGTTCCTCCTCTGGCTGCACTGCCGGCCCGCTGGAGTGCATGAATTTCTGCGTGAGGTCCGCCGGCGCATTTATGATAACCTGAGCCCGCGATTCTGCCGTGCTTTGTGATGACGGCGCCTACCGGAGGATTAGGACGTGTGCAGCCCTCCCCTTTCCTGGCAAGTCGCAACGCCATCATCATGAATTTTAGATCAGAAGACGATTTCAGTCTTTTTTTCATTAGCCAGTTCGGATTGTTTGTCAAACTCAAATAACACAAAATACTAGTGTTTTGTGTTCCGGCACTATGATCTAGTATCTTATTGACCTGCAGTCTTTGCCGGATCTGCCTTACGCGCCGGTCGGGTCAGATCTTTCCTGAAACGGTCAAGGATCCCATTTACGAATCTTCCAGCTTCGGTATTGCTAAAGTACTTTGCGATATCTATGGCTTCATTGATCGAAACCACGGGAGGCACTTCCTTGACGTAACTCATTTCGTAGATGGCCATTCTCATCGTATTTCGCTCGATGATGCCCATTCTCTTGATGTCCCAGTGCTTCGCATACTTTTTTATTATCTCATCAATTTCAGACTTTTTCTCAACGACTCCCCGAACTGTTGATTCTGTGAACTGCCTCGAAGATGGCTCTGCCTGCCGCTCAGCCCAGAAGTGTTTGAATATCACATCCAGTTCGCCTGGATTGACGTCAATGTTGAAGAGTATTTGTACGACCCATTCTCTCGATTCTCGTCTAGTTCCCATGTGCTAAGCCCTTTATTTCAGTTGCCTGTAGAGGTCAGACATCTCTATGGCTGACATTGCAGCATTCCACCCCTTGTTACCGGCCTTAGTGCCGGACCGCTCAATTGCCTGCTCAATGGTATTGGCCGTTACAACGCCGTTTACAACAGGTATGTTGCTGTCCATCGATATTTTAGCAAGCGATCTTGACACCTGGGCATTGATGAGGTCGGCATGCGGGGTTGCGCCCTGTACTACTGCGCCTATCCCGATAATAGCATTGAATGTCTTTGACTGTGCCGCCTTGAGCGCAGCCATAGGCAGTTCATTAGCGCCAGGGACCCATATAACTGTGATGTTTTTTTCATTGCCACCGTGCCTGATGATGCAGTCGATTGCGCCTGACAGCAATTCCTTTGTCAGAAAATCATTGAATCGGCTGACGACTATGCACATCTTCATTCCTTCTGCGTTCAGGTTTCCCGCGATTTCTTTAACATTCATCTTTTCCTCCTTTTCTTAATTATAATCAAATCCGAACAACTTTGACCTGCAACTTTATACTGCCTTAGCATTACAGCAAATGCCCCATTTTTTGTTTCTTTGTTTCTAAGTAATGCTGATTATGCTTAGTGGGCGTGCATACTATTGGCAGTCTGCGCACTATTTTCATACCGTATCCTTCAAGTCCGACGATCTTTCTTGGATTATTAGTCATTAGCCTGATCTTTCTGACGCCCAAATCGTAGAGTATCTGGGCTCCGACACCATACTCCCTCAAATCTGGCGCAAATCCAAGCTTCACATTGGCTTCAACCGTATCCATTCCCTTATCCTGCAGCGCATATGCATGTATCTTGTTTGTGAGGCCAATCCCCCTGCCCTCTTGTCTCATATACAGCAATATCCCGCTCTTCTGGGAAGCAATCATCTTTAAGGCCTGAGTAAGTTGGCACCCGCAATCGCAGCGTAAGGAACCTAATACGTCACCAGTAAAGCACTCGCTATGCACCCGTACCAATATAGGGTCAGTTTGTTTAATAGACCCTTTCACTAGCGCGATATGTTCTTTGTTATCGAGATCAGAAGTATAAAGGTGCAATTTGAACATTCCGTGGCTGGTGGGCAGGTCTGCACTTTCGACAAGCCTAATATGTTTTTCTGTCTTTCGTCTAAATGCTATAAGGTCTGCAATGCTTGCCATTTTTAGTCCATGTCTGGTGGCAAATTTCCGAAGTTCAGTGAGCCTGGCCATCATACCGTCAGGCTTAATTATCTCGCAAATTACTCCTGCCGGGCTGAGTTTAGCGAGCTTGGCAAGATCCACTGCTGCCTCTGTGTGACCAGCCCTCTTCAATACCCCACCCTGTACCGCCTCAAGCGGAAAAAGATGTCCTGGTGCGACAACGTCACTGGCCTTGCCTTTGGGGTTGATGAGAGCATGAACGGTCTTCGCTCTGTCATAAGCGCTTATACCTGTGGAGATGCCGTGTGCCGCGTCGACAGATTCCATGAAAGCAGTCTTGAAGGGATCTCCGTCATTCTTCGGCTTCATTCTTGATATGTTTAGTTTCTGGAGCTGTTCAGAAGTCATTGCTACGCAAACAAGTCCCTTGCCGTGTGTGATCATGAAATTGAGCGCCTTGGGAGTGGCTTTCTCTGCGGCAATTATCAGATCGCCTTCGTTCTCACGATTTTCGTCATCGGTGACAACGATAATCTGGCCTTTTTTATAGGCAGAAATGACATCTTCAATTTTATCAAACATACTCCAGCTCCTGATTTTGTTCAAAGAAAAAGCCCGGGAAAAAGGTTCCCGGGCTTATAAGTACAAGCCAGACAATGCCTTCTTCCATCCAGACTTTACTGTCGGCCCCGGAATTCCACCGGAATCAGTCCCTGGTTACTCAGGGAGTCGCGGGCTTTACCGCCGGTCGGGATTTGCAATTTCTGCTCACCCGTTCCTGAAGACGTGATTAATATAGCCGATAGCCCAAATTAAATGCAACTGCATTTTACCGGTCAAAAAGTAGATTGATTTTAGCATCCAGATTCGCTGGTTTGTTTTGGGAGGAACGTATTGCCATCCATTATCAGCATTTTTTGCAGAAGAGCCGGCCTGTATCGCATGCTTGCCCAAAGCGCTGCATGTAGTGCTGCGGGTAAGTTCCTGAATAAATAGTGAAGAATTAGGCAAAAACGCTAGTAGTCAGAAAGCTCAACTCAAGTCAGAGGTGCTTTATCAGTGATCCATTTTATAACAACGCCTACAACGTAATCAATTTCTGATTTCTTAAGCTTTACCCCCTGCTTTATCTTGTGCCATTTCTCAAGGCACGCTCTGCAGCATGTGCCGGTTGCGTGTTGGGCTATGAATACAGGATGTCCTTTCACTGGCGTTTGTCTGCCTTCATTTTGCGGCTGGGCTGGTGCAAGGCGCTTGATCAGAAAGTCATATGCATGTTTGATGAGTATCTCCTTGCCACGGCTTCTTGCGTAAGTGGCTTCCTCATCTGACATCTTGAACTTCGATCTGAATTTGGAGCGTGCTATTCTTTTACTAAGATCCGTCCACTGTTTTTCTGTCAATTCATACATAGTAAACTAAACCCCTATGACCGATATCTTACCCTCTTTTACTGAGATTGCACGTCTTTTTCTCAATTTAAAGAGCAATCTCGACAGAGTCTCCGGCTTGGCGCCGATTTCTGCTGCGATGTCTTTTTTCTTCATCTGTACTAAACTGGTGCTCCTGCCTTGCTTTTTGAGGAATACCATCAGTCGGTCTTCAGCGCTGGTTGATGACTGTTCAAGTAGTTTTTGCGTGAGATACCTTATCCTGCCGATAAGATTGGCGATAAATTTGTTACGCATACCTTCATTGCTCATCAGTCCTGATAAATCGAACTTGGATAGCTGAAGCACCGTTGAAGGCTTAAGGGCCACTGCGGTCACAGGGAATAAATTGCTTTCGAAAAGCATGACTTCGGCAAACACCTCTGAAGGCAGCACTGTTCGAATAACAACACTATCTCCTTTCTCGCTGGTTTTGGAGAGCTGTATGCATCCTTCCACCAGAAGATACATCACGTATCCCTTTGTACCCTCCACGAACAGCGTCTCGTTCTTTCGCAGTTTCCGCTCTTTGCAATACCCGGCAATCTTTGCAATCAAATCTTCCGGTAAACCGCAGAAAAGGTCGGAATTGGATATTAGCTTGTTTAAATTATAAGTGCCCATACTCGTGTTGTAACTGTGCGCTTGTAATGACAACTTTTACAAGTATAAAAGCAAAGAGGAGCAGGTGCTGACCTGCTCCTCTTTGTAGTATCAATGCTCTCAGATATTGGCAAGTGCCTGGTCGAAGTCTGCCTTGATGTCTTCGATGTTCTCAAGGCCCACTGAGACCCTTATGAATTCAGGTGTGACACCTGAAGCCCTCTGCGCTTCTTCGGTCATCTGCTGGTGACTTGTAGATGCGGGATGCAGAACCAATGTCTTGGCATCGCCTACATTCGCAAGATGGCTGGCCAGCTTCACGGCGTTTATGAATTTCTCGCCCGCTGCTTTCCCACCCTTGACTCCAAAGCCGAATACAGAGCCAAAGCCGCCTTTTAAGTATTTGCCGGCAATTGCGTGATGTGGATGCTCGGGGAGCCCTGTGTAATTAACCCATTCCACTTTCTTGTGGGTCTTGAGCCATTTTGCCAGCTCTATGGCATTGGCATTGTGCTGCTTGAGCCTCAGCGGCAGTGTCTCTATGCCCTGTAGAAACATAAAAGAGTTGAATGGACTTGCGCACAGGCCGATATTCCTCATCCCGTCAACTCTGGCTTTAATTATGTAAGCGACATTGCCCATGCCTGGCACGTTCTTTAAAGCGTCCCAGTAAACCAGACCGTGATAGCTGGGATCAGGAGTCGTAAATCCAGGATAACGTCCCGTAGACCAGTCGAACTTGCCGCTGTCCACGATAACTCCACCGATTGATGTGCCGTGCCCGCCTATCCATTTCGTGCAGGAATGCACTACGATGTCCACGCCGTGATCTATCGGGCGGCAAAGTATCGGAGCAAATGTGTTATCCACTATCGTGGCGATTCCGGCAGCATGAGCAGCATCGGTGATTGACTTGAAATCCGGCACATCTCCGCGCGGATTGCCGATTGTCTCGAAGAACACCGCTACAGTATTCTGTTTTATAGCCTTCTTTACCTTTTCCCCGTCAATATCTGATAAGAACGTAACCTCTATTCCCAGCTTAGGGAGAGTGTATCTGAGAAATGTATCTGTGCCTCCATACAGCGAAGCTGATGAGATAATGTGGTCTCCCGATTTTGCGATTGTATGGATGGCAAGGAATATGGCAGCCATTCCGCTTGACGTTGCGAGTGCACCGGTTCCGCCTTCCAACGCAGCGATTCTTTTCTCAAGAACGTCACTCGTAGGATTCATAAGTCTGGTATAGATGTTTCCGAACTCCTTGAGCCCAAAAAGATTTGCCGCATGTTCGGAACTCTTGAACACGTAACTTGACGTCTGATATATGGGGACCGCCCTTGCCCCGGTTGCTAAGTCAGGCGATTGCCCGGCATGTAATACTATTGTTTCAGTCCTGCTGTTGTTTGTACTCATTTATCGTATTCCTTTCTTGATTTAAATCTCAAAACTTAGTGAACCTGAACGAACTTCTCCCGCCTGCTTAGCAAGATCGGCTATTGTTACCCCGTCGAAATACTGTTTCAGTTTGTCCCCTGCAAGATCCCACAATCGCTTTGTTACGCAAGAAACGGCTTTTGGACAATTCTCCGTTGCGCAATCGACTAGTCGTATCGGCCCCTCTGTTGCCTCAAGCACTTCCGCGACTGTAATTGAAGCTGCTGACTTCGCCAGTGCAAAACCACCTTTCATTCCCCTTTTGCTGTTTACTATTCCAGAGTTCTTGAGCTTCACAAATATCTGTTCAAGGTAATCTTCTGAAATTGCTTCCGATTTTGAGATCTCTTGCTTTCTTGCAGGTTTCCCGTCGGGATAGTTTATGGCCATGTTGACTAAAACCCTAGTTGCGTATCTGCCTCTTGTTGATATTCTCATAAAATCTTCTCTAATACATGATTGACATAATCAACATAGTTATATATATTGATTTTCAAGTCAATAGAAAATTAATAAATAAATGCAGGAGCTGAATGTGAAATACTATAATAACAATTCTCTAAGCATTGGCAATACTCCTCTAGTGAGAATAAACAAGCTTACTGGGCTGACAGATGCCGTAGTTCTTGGCAAGGTCGAAGGAAGAAATCCTGCCTACTCCATTAAGTGCAGGATTGGTGCCGCAATGATCTGGGAGGCTGAGTCAAAAGGCCTATTGACTCCAAATACGGAGATTATTGAGCCTACCAGTGGCAATACAGGTATAGCCCTTGCCTTCGTAGGTGCATCAAAAGGTTATAAGGTGACCTTGGTCATGCCTGACACTATGAGCATAGAACGACGCAAAATGCTATATGCATTTGGAGCTAAAATTATACTCACAGAAGGGGCCAAAGGGATGACAGGTGCAGTAAAGAAAGCCGAGGAAATCGCCGCATCGGATCCCCAGCGCTATTATATGCCACAACAGTTCAAAAATCCGTCAAATCCTGCTATACATGAGAAAACCACTGGGCCAGAGATATGGAATGATACGGACGGCAAAGTTGATGTCGTTGTCTCTGGAGTCGGCACGGGCGGAACTATTACAGGCATTTCAAGATTTCTTAAGAATACAAAAGGCCGGAAAGTTTTGTCTGTTGCGGTTGAACCGGAGCGGAGCCCGGTCATATCGCAGAAGCTGGCTGGGCAGGAAATAAAACCAGCGCCTCACATGATTCAAGGGATCGGGGCTGGCTTTATTCCAGAAACGCTTGATTTGTCGATAATAGACAGGGTTGAGAAAGTCAGTAATGAAGAAGCGTTTGACTTCGCAAGGCGGATGGCCACAGAAGAAGGCATCATATGCGGCATATCAAGCGGAGCTGCTATTGCCGCTGCAGTGCGGTTGTCGCACTTGCCAGAGTTTAGCAAGAAAATCATTGTGGTCATTCTACCTGATTCAGGGGAGCGCTACCTGTCAACAACCCTATTCGAGCAACAGGCGTGATGAAAGAAAACGAGCTGAACTGATTCTAGGCCTTGTGTCGGAAAGTGATACGGCCTTTCGTGAGGTCGTAAGGGGAAATCTCGACTGTAACTTTATCGCCAGTGGTGATCTTGATGAAATGTTTCCTCATCTTGCCGGAAATGTGCGCAAGAATCTCATGACCGTTATCCAGCTTGACGTTATACATCGTGGCCGGAAGAACGCGGGTCACTAGTCCATTTACTTCAATTATATCATCACTTGGCATATAAATACTCGAAACGACTTGAGATAGTATTCAATAATTCTCAAAACAACAAGCATTAATTGGCGATATTTTGCGTATCTGAATTTACTGGCAAAATAATCAAGCGTAAATTACAGATCAGTTTTATAGAAGGGACGCTATTTTGTCGACAACCTGGTCGATATCCATGCTTGTCGTATCGATAACTTTAGCGTCGGAAGCGATCCTTAGCGGTGCGATTTTTCGTGAAGAATCGAGCTTGTCTCTGTTGGATAACGATTCTTTGACCTCTTTTACGCTCATGCTCTCGGATTGCGGCACGTTTTCGTTATGCCGCCGCTTTGCGCGCTCTTCGGATGACGCGTCAAGGTAGAATTTTTTGTAGGCATTAGGGAATACAACAGTGCCTATGTCCCTGCCCTCCATTACAAGGTTCCCGCAGTCCGCCATAGACCTTAGCCATTTGACAACCAGTTCACGCACCTCTGGTACTGCGGATACTATGCTGACATATTTATTAATTGACTCCGCTCTTATTTCACTGGTTAAAGACCTGTTATTTAAAAGGAAATTCACCACTCCATTGAGGACATTGAATTGCATCTTTATGTCGTCGAGTGATTTAATGACTGCGGCGTTATTGTTTGGATCTATCCGACAGTCCAGGATATACCAGGTAATAGCGCGGTACAGTGCGCCCGAGTCCGCATAATTATAACCCAGCTTTCTGGCCAATCCTTTTGAGACCGTAGACTTACCCGATGCAGACGGCCCATCCACCGCAATTATGATATTATTCATGCTGCTTCGCTTTTGTTGATTGCTGATGATTGTCTTTAATTTGTTAACGTTTTCAGATGATCCCAGAATGTGGGATATGATGTTGCAACACAGGCTGTATCATTTATAACGCATAGGTCATCAGCGAATAGTGTTAATATCGCCATGGACATTGCAACTCGATGATCTCCATGACTATCCACGCTCTTTCCTGTCCTGATCTTTGCGCCTCCATGAATCACCATGCCATCATTTTTTTCTTCAACGCTAACTCCAAATGAAGAAAGGTTCTTTACCATTGTCGCAATGCGGTCCGACTCTTTTACCCTGAGTTCAGCAGCGTCGCGTATCACCGTTGAACCTGTCGCCAAGGACGCAGCAACTGACAATATAGGGATCTCATCTATGATATTCGGGATTTCTGCACCTTCTACTTCAGTTGCCTTCAGACTTGTTCCTCGAATTCTCACGTCGCCGCATGGTTCCAAAAGCATCTTGCTATTTGAAGGCGTGACTTCGATGTCAGCGCCCATTCGCAGAAGTACATCGATAATCGCAGACCGGCGTGGATTAAGCCCAACATTTCTGATGTAAACATCAGAACCAGGCAGGCATGCAGCGGCTACCATCCAGAATGCCGCTGATGATATATCACCGGGAATCAGCCATTCTCCTGCCTTGAGGTGTGGCGAACGTCCGCAGCTGCCTTTCAGTCTGATCTCTAATCCATTGACGCTGATCGGTGCATTCATGGCCTTAAGTAATAGCTCAGTGTGGTCTCTGGTCGCCCGCGGCTCAGTTACCACCGTGTTACCATCTGCCATAAGACCGGCGAAAAGGACACATGATTTTACCTGTGCAGATGCTACGGGTAGTTTATAATTTATGGCTTTAAGATTGCCACCAGTTATCCTGACAGGTGCACAGCCGTTCGGGCCCATCAGTTCGACCTTGGCTCCCATAAGATCAAGAGGTTCCTTAATCCTTTTCATGGGCCGTGAACGCAGTGAGGCATCACCTGTCATGTCTGCGCTAAAGTCCTGGGTAGCAAGCAAACCGGCCATCAGCCGCATTCCGGTTCCGGAATTCCCCATATCCAGAATGTTTTCAGGCTTCTGCATCTGTCCGGAACAGCCGCTTATGTTTATTACATCACCAGTGATTTGCGACTTAACACCCATTTTTCCGACGGCCTTTAGAGTGTTGACGCAATCTTCGCTTTGGAGAAATCCTTTGATTATTGAGTCGCCGTCTGCGATTGCAGAAAGCATCACAGACCTGTGCGAGACACTTTTGTCGCCAGGAACAGTTATATCTCCCGACAATGTTCTGGAAGGATTTACAGTCTTATTATGCTTTTCCTGCATCAGATAATTCCTTCCAGCTGATTCTTTTGGCACGGATAGCTGCCAGCTGTTTTTTAAGTTGGCCATGCTTATGCTGCTCGATAAGCCTTATCACGGCCGTAAGCTTGCCGGCAAATTTCTTAAGCGATTTGATTATGTTTTTACTATTGCTTTTAACTATATCATGCCAGATATCTTCGGAACCTCCGGCGATTCGGGTTGAATCTGAAAATCCCGTTCCGCACATCATGGATATCAAGTGATCATTTGATCCAAGCACAGTATCGACCAGAATTGTGGCAACCATATGAGGCAGATGGCTTGTGCTTGCGATTACTTGGTCGTGCTGCTGGGCAGTCATTGTAACAACTCTTGCACCTAGGCACTGCCATAGTCGGGCCATCTGCGCGCCTTCACGGGAACCAGATTTTGCAGTGACTACGACTACGGCTCCGCTGTAGAGACCTGCAGTTGCCGATTCTATACCGGTCTCATCAGAGCCTGCAATCGGATGGCTCCCTATGAAAATTGCTCCAGTCCCCTTGAGCGTTTTTGCGGCTTCTTTGCATATTTCAACTTTTGTGCTGCCGACATCCGTGACGATCGAACCCTTCTTCAGGTCTTTTCTGATCTTTTGTATGAACTTGTTTATGAGCAACACTGGCAAACATACAACAACAATATCCGCGTCTCTTACTGCTTCTCCAGGGTCAGAAAATACTTGGTCAACCACACCTCTCTGAAGTGCAGCCTTACGAACCTGTGAACGCCGCGCAAAACCATTCACCGTGTAGGGCAGACGGCCTTTCCTGATGGCTAGCCCCAGCGAAGCGCCCATTAACCCCAACCCGATAATTGCTATGGTCTTATTCTTCATTTCTTTTGCGATAATGCATTGATGGACTTTGACTACTTTAAGACTTTGACCAAAGCCTTGATAAAATGCCGATTTTCTTTATCTGTGCCCACCGTTACTCGTATATATTCCGGCATGCCGTATGGATCCATTGGCCTGACGATAACACCATGTTGCATAAGTTTCTGATAGACTTCTCTTCCATTTCCAGTTTTAAGAAGAACAAAATTTGCGACGGAAGGTATATACTCCAACTTCATAGCCTTGAAAGACTTACAGAAGTAGTGCAGTCCATCGGTAACGAGCTTTCTTGTCCGCCGGACAAATACATCGTCATTCAGCGCAGCTTGAGCTGCAGCCAGCGCCATTGCGTTAACATTAAAAGGTTGTCGGGCCTTGTTTAGCAGCTCGATACATTCCTGCGGTGCAATGCCGTACCCTACCCTGAGCCCCGCTAATCCATACGTCTTGGAAAATGTCCGCAAGATGATCACATTGCGTCCCTGTTTAACGTATTTCAGAGTGTCAGGCTGTTTATTCTCCGGGAGAAGTTCAATATAAGCTTCGTCGAAACATACCACGACGTGGTCCGGAATAGACTGCATGAATATATCGATTGCCTTTCCATCGACCATTGTGCCGGTAGGATTGTTGGGGTTTCCGATAAATACAATCTTTGTGTCACCATTGATAATTGTTGCCATCGACTTAAGGTCATGCGTGAACTTAAACATAGGAATGCTCTCGACCGTCGCAGAAAACATCTCTGCAACCAGGCGATAGACGACAAACGCCCTCTCCGCCATTACGATGTTCGATGTTTCGTCGAGGAATACATGACCAAGCAGTTCAATGATCTCATTACTTCCGTTTCCGATGATCAGACAAGAAGGATCAATCTTTAATTTCTTTGCCAGGTTCTTTTTGAGATAGAACGCGCCGCCGTCAGGATATCGATGCATCTGGGCTGCTGCTTTTATCATGGCTTTAATGGCTCTTGGGGAAGGAGACAGAGAATTCTCATTTGAAGCCAGCTTGATGACTTTATCAGGGTTAAGTTTCAGCTCTCTGGCAACCTCCTCTATCGGTCTGCCAGGTTCATATATGTGGGCCTTCAAGACCCAATCATTGGCCAACTCTCTAAAGCTGCTCATAATATTTACTTTCCGATTTATAGAGCGCAGTCGCACCTTGCCGTGCAAACGCATCAGCCTATGCGAGAAACAACGTTCTTGATATTTCGTTTCTGTATAAAAACAGATTCTTTCATTATTAAACGAAAAATGCGTTCAATTGCCTTATCGCAGAAGGGGCCAGTGTTACGCTCCGATGCATGCTTGATGACCGCAGTTTCGCGTTTGGCATCGACAAGAGGCAAACCAGCCTGCTTCTTTATTTCGCCTATTCTAGAAGCTACCATTCCGCGTTTGTTAAGCAATAGCAGTATCTGCTCATCAAGCCGCTCGATGGTCTTTCGAGATTCCGTCAGACTGGCCATTGCAATTGCTTTATTTGTCTTCTTCATTGGTTTTCGCATTTGCACGTTTTTTTGTCGGCTTCTTTTTCGCTTCTTGCTCTTTTGCGCTGATATCATCACCGGACTCTATAACTTCTTCCTTGTTTTCTGATTCAGGATCAGTCAGTGCTTTCATTTCCGATTCTATTCCATCTGGACCAGATGCAATTCCGTCCAGCATGGGCTGATCATTGCTCGGGTGCTTCTTGGCAGAGACAAGCGCTCCTGTCACAAGCGAAGGCTCGAGCTCGCGCAGGTCCTCTATGTTTTTGAGTCCAAAGTGTTCCAGGAATATCGTGGTTGTCCCATAGACAAACGGTTTGCCCGGCAAGTCGCTCCTCCCTGAAATCTTTATCAACTGAAGCTCTAGTAGAACTTTCATCATATGGTCAACATTAACTCCGCGAATAGCCTCTATTTCTGCACGTGAGACAGGTTGCCGATATGCGATGACCGCAAGAGTCTCCAGGGCTGGTCTTGATAGTCTGTTTGGACGTCCGATTTCCAGAAGATGCCTTAACCATTTGCCGGCTTTTGGGTCGCTGTGAAATCTGTAGCCATGCGCTACTTCATTTATAATAAAGCCGAAATTATTTTTTTGTATATCAGCCCTCAGCTCCTCCACGGCGGCGCGAATATCAGCAGCTGATGCTTCCGAAAAAATCTTGGCCTGTCCGCCCTCCTGGTTTGCCACATCGTCAACGCATTTCTTTATTTCAGCTACAGATACACTTTTATTTGCCCCGAATATCAGGGCTCCGATCAACTGCTTGAGTTCTGGTAATGATTCCGCCTTCACGATTTCTTGTTCTCCTCTTCGTTTGGCAAATTAGCATCGGATTGCGAATTTGCCTTATTTGCAACATGTTCTGTAACCTGATCCATTGGTTCAGCGTCCTCGACCGCTGCAACCGCCGCATTCTCAAACACAGGTTCAGGTGGCATTTCAGGGTCTACTTTGATATCATCAAGCGGATTTGCACCACAGATCAATATCTCACTGAAATGAGCATCCTGCTTTATATCAATCTGCCGCATCTTTAGCAATTCAAGAAGAGCAAGGAAAGTGCATATCACTTCGTGCTTTGTGGCGTTTTCTGGAAACAGTGAGGAAAATCGCACTTCCTTCTTCTCCGCAATGGTGCTTATTATGATATCTATCTTATCGGAAACCGACCATTTATCACTGAATATGTCCTGTATGTCGTCCGGCCTTGCTTTGGAAAGTGCAGCTTTGAAAGCAGTGATAAGGTCAAAAATGCTCACATCCTGAAGCACTACGCCGGCATCAGCATCTGCTGGGATGACTAATTCCTGACCCAACTGAAAGACGTTTTCATTGAAATACTCCATTTCCTGAAGATTTGATGCCGCATCCTTGAATTTCTTATATTCGACAAGTTGCCTTACCAGCTCCCAGCGTGGGTCCTCTTCTTCCTGCTCAAGCTCAGGACGGACCTCAACAGGGAGCAGCATTCGGCTTTTGATCATCATCAGCGTTGCGGCCATGACAATGAACTCTCCTGCTATGTTCAGGTCGAGCATCTGCATGACCTTCAGGTATTCCATATACTGGGTGGTCACCTTTTCTATCGGGATATTGTAGATGTCAACTTCCTCTTTCTTAATGAGATAAAGGAGAAGGTCAAGTGGTCCCTCGAAGAGCTCTAACTTAAGCTTACAATCGTCTTGTTGTTGCATAATATCTTCTATTTTTACATTATAAATGAATAATTCAGTTACTATCCCAGCCCCATTGCGCGCCGTGCCATCAACAGCGTCCTGCCTGCTTCTGCCTTGGCCAGTTCGGCCCCTTTTTTGAGTACGGATTCAACATAGTCCATATTCTTTTCAAGTTCTACGCGTTTCTTTCTTAAAGGCTCGAAGTATTCAGTCATTAGCTGATGTAAAGCCTTCTTGGTTTCACCATATCCGTGCCCCCCTGCCCGGTATTTGTCAGCCATTGCTTTTGCCTGTTCATCAGTGGCGAATAGCTTGTATAGCGCAAAAGCATTGCATGTCTCCGGGACCTTGACATCAGGCAGTCCTTTGCTGTCTGTAACCACTCGCATAATCCTAGCCTTGGTTTCCTTAAGATCACCGAATATCTCGATATGGTTGTCGTATGACTTTGACATCTTCTGTCCGTCTATTCCGGGAACAACCGCAACGTTATCTCTGATCGACACCTCCGGTATGCTGAACACTTGCCCGAACTGGTTGTTAAACTTCAGTGCTATATCACGCGTGACTTCCACGTGCTGTTTCTGGTCACGCCCAACCGGAACGAGATTCGACTGATATGCCAGTATATCTGCCGCCATAAGGACAGGATATGCGAACAGGGCGTGACTTGGCGCTATGCCTTTAGCGATCTTGTCCTTATAGGAATGACAGCGCTCAAGCAATCCCATTGGCGTTACAGTAGATAAAAGCCATGTGAGCTCAGTGACCTCGGGAACGTCGCTTTGGCGGAAGAAAACAGTCTTTTCCGGATTCAATCCGCAGGCAAGAAAATCGAGCGCGACATCCAGCGTTCCCTGCCGTAGAGCTGATGGTTCTGTCACGGTCGTAAGTGCATGGTAATTGGCAATGAACAGAAAGGCCTGTCCCTTCTCTTGAAGTTCAAGTGCCGGTCTCATCATTCCGAAATAGTTGCCTATATGCAATTTACCCGATGGCTGTATACCCGATAATATTCTCATTGCTATCTTCCGCTCCTTACAAATGGACGGCAAGAATATCTGACCTTCCTGTAATAATCAAGAGGGTAAACAGCGTTAATGCTCAGAGGCTTCGGCATTGGACAAATCCAGGATATCCTCAGCTGATTTATCAAGGACAAATGGCATCTTTACTCAATAAACACATGTACGGTGGGGTACTCGCCTATTACAGAGGAAAGATACTGCATTAACTCTCCGTTGGTAACATCCTCGGAAGCATAGACTATTATCACAGGAAGACCTGGTCCGTTATTCTTCAGCGTCGACAAAAGAACGGAGGGTTGGGTCAGATTGTACTTGTGTTCTTTTACTTCAACGAGAGAGGTGGATTCGTCTTCCTGCCATATCTCTTCAAGTTTGATCAGTTCAGCTTTTATCAGCTGATTATCCTTGATCAGATGTAGCTCCCATGGCTGGGCGAGCCTGTCTTTTCTTTCCCGGAATTTGTTATCCGGGATGAATGCTTTGTAATATAAAGTGCCCTCGGCTGGCTCATCTATCTTTATGCCATTTTCCTGTTCTAATGCAGCCAGTATGGAAGAAATATCACGTATGAGCTTTAGCGGCAGGTTAGCATCATAAACAATGACAAGAAACGGGTCTTGTCCGTTTTCTGCCATTTTTTGGAATATCTTTACCGAATCGCTCAGCTCAGCATTATCGCAGAGCTTAATACCCTTTGAGTCAGTCAGTGTAATCCTGAGATCTCCAAGACTTGTGGATTTCTGACTCTTTAAAGCGACTCTCATCAGGATATCCTGCACGCGCAGTTTACCATTTTTGTTTTCAGGTTCTATAATCAGCTTTACAGGCCTGCCCTCCCCTGGGACAAATTCCGGATTCAAGACCATGCTTTCGTATACATGATCCTGCGGCGCAAATCTCGGAACATCAAGTATCGAATCAGGCTCATTGTAATCAGATATAATCGAGTTTGGTTCTCTTGCATCTGCGGCAAACACCGTTTGTGACGGTTTTTCTCTTGACGGGATCTGTCTTGAACCTATGAATGTAAAGCCAGAAGCAGTCATTACACGTTTCTCTCTGTTATTATATATCATCGTCTCTATTTTTCGCTCTGAAAATGAGTTGGAAGGACAGGTTACCATGCAGGATACTCTCTCCCCCTTGGGCCATAACCGGGCCTTGCTGTAGTCAGTCGCACGACCAGGTGTCATGCCTATGAACTCCAGGGCAGCTTTGACGTCAGACGGTTTGGCCATTGTTTTAAAAAGAGATTCATATCCATGTCCGCTATCGGCACCAATGACTAAGTATTCAATAATAGTATTCTTTGTTGCCTCAGTGCCTTCTGCATCAAGTATAATCCTTTTGTCGACCTTGTCCGCGAATACCCCCGGCCTGACAAATACTTGTGCAGTAACCTTCGGATGTGTAGTACAACCGTTAAGCACCAACACAAGAAACAGTACCAACCAAATTAATAATCTAGTCATGCTATTCATACGCAACTAAACAATGGATTATTCGGCGTAAAATATCAATACTCGAAGATGTTTATTGTATTCTTCCGTTCTTTGCATATTCTATCACCCCATGAAGATATATGACATAAAAGACATGGTGGAAATAGCCCAAAAGATTCGGCGCCCTTTCCACAGCAAGTACCTCGCAATGTATTCAAGCGTCATCGACGGGATTGTGACAGATCCTGCCCTTATGACTGTTCCCGTAGATGATCATATCGTGCACAGGGGCGATGGTGTTTTTGAAACGATGAAATGCCTCAACGGAAACATATACAACCTGGAGTCGCACCTTATGCGGCTCAAGCATTCCGCCACTGCTCTTTACCATGAACTGCCCAAAAGCGAGAAAGAGATATCCAATCTTATCGTAGAAACAGTAAAAGTCGCCGGCAAAAAAAACTGTTCTATACGTCTTCTCATATCACGCGGGCCTGGCAGTTTTGACGTCAACCCCTATGACTGTCCCGAATCACAGATATATATAATAGTAACTGATCTTAAATCAGCGTTCATGGAGCTACACCCAGAAGGCGCAACCGTCATGAAAAGTCGCATACCCGTAAAGCCATCATTCTTTGCAGGATTAAAAAGCTGTAACTATCTGCCGAATGTGCTTATGAAGAAAGAAGCCATAGACGGCAAGGTTGATTTTGTAGTCGGATTCGATGCAAATGGGTTCCTAGCAGAAGGCGCTACAGAAAACGTTGGGATCATCACTGCGGACAATCGTCTTTTGTTCCCTAAGCTTGACAGTATCCTATGCGGAACAACGATGATGCGCGTTATTGAACTTGCGGATACGTTAATTAATGATGGTGTCCTAAGTGACATATCCCAGGCCGACATAACTTACGGACAGGTCGCAAATGCAGCAGAGATAATATTAGTTGGTACGACCATCAATGTAGTCAGAGTCAGAGAATTCGACCATAAACCGATCGGAATAAGCGCCCAAAGCAAAGCTGTTCAGTGTTTGTCCGAACTTCTGAAGAATGACATTGATTCAAACATTTCCCTGCAAACAAAGGCGCTTTAATAATGAAACCTTACGTTATCACAGCACTTTTATTGGGATGCAGCAATGTCTTTATGACATTTGCATGGTACGGGCATCTGCGAAATCTTTCGCATAAGCCTTGGATAGTCGCCGCCTTGATAAGCTGGGGCATCGCGCTTTTCGAGTATCTCCTTCAGGTTCCTGCCAACCGAATAGGATATCAGGCAATGAATGTCGGCCAGTTGAAAATACTTCAGGAGGTTATCACGCTTCTCGTATTTGTACCCTTCTCTATTATGGTGATGAAAGAAAAGCTCAGCCTCAACTATCTCTGGGCTGGATTATGCATCATGGGCGCGGTGTTTTTCTTATTCAAAGACAAGCTGACGGTGGGCTAAAATGCAAAAAAAGAACAACAACCTTTTAATCTGGATCGATTGTGAAATGACTGGCTTAGACCCGGAGCAACATGTACTTCTGGAGATCGCCACTGTCATAACTGATAATAGGCTTAAAGTTGTCGCAAAAGGACCATGCTTGACAATCAAGCAGACGAAATCAGCTTTGAACAAGATGGATAGCTGGTGCTGGAAGACCCACACTTCGAGTGGATTGCTTGATCGTATGAGCAAAGAAGGAGTAAGCGCCAAGAAAGCTGAGGCAGAGACGCTTGCGTTTCTTCGCCAATACTGTCGTGCCAAAAAATCACCTTTATGCGGAAACACTATCGGGCAGGACCGTCGCTTCCTAGTTAAATACATGCCTGAGCTCCATGCTTTTTTTCACTATCAGAGCATAGACGTGAGTACGGTCAAACAGCTGGCCAGGCGCTGGTATGGAAAGAAATGCGAACCTCCAAAAAAGCAAGAATGCCACCGCGCGCTTGAAGACATCATGGAGTCAATTACCGAACTTGCATTCTATCGTTCGAAGATATTTAAAGGAACCTGAATGCTGTGGCGTATTAATCACAAACCCTTTTATCGGCATGCGCGTAACACAAGCGCGGTTGCCTTTCGGGGTGAAAACAAAGCATGAAAAACAAGTTTTTCAAATATAATCGCTCAGACTTCAAGCCTTTAGCTGTGAAATTACATCATTGCGATGTTCGCATCAGTTTTTTCGAAGATCGTGTAGAAGGCTTCATAAAACTGAAGATGACGGCCCGCAAGTCGATAAACAAAGTAACTCTTGATGCCCGGGGGCTCGACATTGTCTCCATAACAACCGATAAAGGCCTTCCGCTGATATACGACTATGAAAAAGCGGAGAATAAGCTTGTTGTCAGTCTTGGTCGGACGATCAGGGCCGGAACCGTCTTTTATATCAAGGCGGATGTTGTATGCCATCCGACCGGAAATATGCTGGAGGGCATTTACCGCGACACTACCCCACCGGGTTGTCCTCAACAGTATATGTCTCAGATACAGCAATGGGGGTTTCAGCGTGTTCTGCCGATCTTTGATGACTGTACTGCTAAATGTACATTCCGGACCACTCTAGAGGGAGATGCAAGGTATACCCATCTCATCACAAATGGCAATATATGTAAGGATACCAACCCTAAAGGGATTCCAATCCTCAAGCCGGGAGATGCTTCACGCAAAGTCATTACCTATGTAAATGACATACCAATGGCACCATACCTGACGCTGTTCTGTGCCGGGACATGGGATTGTCTGAAGGACTCATTCGTTTATCCTTCGGGGCGAGAAGTCCAGCTCGAGTATCTTGTCCCTCCGGGGCGGCGTAAGGGAGCAAGACTGCCGATGCAGATATTGAAAGAGTCCATGGCTTGGCATGCCAGAACGCAGGACTACGAATACCCAAGAGACGTTTACCGCACAATTTGCATGGAAAAATCCAACTTCGGCGGAATGGAAAACGTGGGAAACACGACCATTGTCACCGATGCCGCAATGATAGATGAGTTTACAACGGATTCCAGACTGGAATACGCGCATGGCGTCATATTACACGAATTTGAACACAACCAATGCGGCAGTGACGTTACGATGCAGACACCTTTTGATATTTGGCTGAACGAGGCCTACACGGTTGACGTAGAGCGCCAGTTTCATAGGCATCAGTTCAATCCAGCCAGCGCACGACTGAAGGAAGTTGACAGTATCCGGGCTCCTATCGGTGGCCCGCTTTCAGTAGAAGATGCTGGCAAACAAGGTCGGATCGTGAGGGAAGGATTCAATGATCCTGACGAGATGATTGACGGTGTAACCTATGTCAAGGGCGCGGAAGTTATCGGCATGCTGAGAAGCATTATAGGAACCAAGGCATTCAAGCAAGGCAAGCTTGCCTATTTCAAGAAATACAATGGTTCAAATGCCAATACAGATCAGTTCTTTGCCTGTTTTGAGAAGGCAAGTGGTCGAGACCTCTCACAATTCAAGAAAGAATGGCTTTTCACCATTGGATACCCAATGGTAAAGGCCTCATATACATACAACAGCGCAAAGAAAAACATCTCGATGGATTTTACGCAGAAGAGAACAGGCAAAGGCGGCTGTTTCCATATACCGATAAGAATTGGCGGAATGGATGAAAAAAATGCAGAAATTAAGAAATTAGACAGGATAATAGAATTAAAGGAGGAGCATTTGACTGTCGAAGTCGGTAAATGTCCAAAACCGGCTTTTATGTCAATGAACAGGAATTACTCCTTCTATGGCACATTCGAGAATCGATCGGAAACCAGAGAACAGATGCTGCTGAAGATAGAAAATGACAGCGATTTATTCAGCCGTGTCGAGGCATTACGGTCCATTACTGATTTGGAACGGATTAAGCTTATCCACAACATTGAGCTGGCACCTAGCGAGGAATGGCTTAATGTTTATGGCAAAATCATTTCCATGCGGAATCTCAATCCGGCAATAAAGGCATACCTGCTTTCGGTTGACGAAATGTCGCTGGACCGCTCAATGATCCCGAAATATCGACAACGTTACTTTGCCCGGTCAAAGCTCATGCAAGCTGTCGCCGATAGGCACATGAATCAACTTACAGATCTGTTTCTTAGCGTCGATACATACAAGAAGTCTAAACGACCGGAAGATGGAATAGAGAACAGAAAGCTAAAGTCGGTAATTCTTCGTATGATCATAGAGGCCGATACACCACAAGCTCAGCAGCTGGCGGAGACGCATTTTAGAAAAGCCTGGAATATAACCGACAAGCTATCAGCCTTGTCCTGCATTTACATATCAAGCCATCCTGACAAGAAACGGATGATGGAGGAGGCTTATGAAACATGGAAAATCCATTTAAGCGCCTATACGTCTTATCTCAGCATCATAGGAACAGGAAAAAGCGATGATGTGTTCGGAATGATAAAACGCGAAGAATCGAGATCTACATTTCGTACAGATCATCCTACTTACATTCGACCGTTGTACTCATCCATGGTCAATAACAACAAGATGTTATGGACAGAAGATGGACTAAACTGGCTGAGGCACACAATTATCAAGCTCTCTGGTGTAAATGAAATGTTAGCCGGCAGGCTTGTGAGCTGTTGCCAGCAGGCAAGAAACATGGAAATCGGACTGAAGCCCAAAGTTGTGAAAACTCTGGGTTTGATTCTTGATGGTATAGATCGAAAGAAATGTCCTTCCCTTTCCGGCATCATTAACGAATTTCTGTGAAGGGTGTGTCTTTAGAGATTAGCTCGCGCAGCAAAGCAGGCTAAGTTTTCTTGCTTAGTTGCTTAAGCTTCTTAAGACTTCCAGAAAAGGCTACCTTTTGAATAGTAGACATGTGGTCGTAGAGTAGTTTACCGTTTAAATGATCATTCTCGTGCTGTATTGCTCTGGAAAGAATGCCTTCGGCGGTAATCAACCGTTCCCTGCCCTGCAGATCGAGAAACGACACCTTAATGCAGCTAGCCCTCTTTATTGTAATAAAAATTTCTGGAAAACTAAGGCACCCTTCCTTCTCGCATATCTCACCTACGGTCTCAACGATCTTAGGATTTATAAACACGGCTGGCATTTCAAGACCGTCGGGAATCTTTTCTGCTCCTTTGCTGCTGTTTACAACCGGCGTTACATCCACGACAAATATAGATTCAGTTCTGCCTACCTGCTCAGCCGCTAAACCAAGTCCGTTATTCTCATACATCGTACGGACCATATCCTTGGCAATCCGCCTGATGTCATCGTCAACATTCTTGACAGGCACTGCCTTTTTGCGAAGTTCGCTATTACCGTATGTCAGCACCTTATATTGCAAAACCGCTCTCCTTGATCCAATCTTTGAGATACTGCTTGACCAGCTTGAACATCTCCTTATCGCTGATACTCGTAGTACGTCCTAAATCATACTGACGCTTGATCCACTTATTTATTTTTATGATGCCTGGGTTGTCCTTTGACAACAGCGAAGACGCTCCACGGCCTATCATGTTATGTATCCAAAGTATAATGCCTGACACGCCGCTCTTGTCAGTTATCTGAATCTCGATCGGCCTATTTAAAATTTTCTTTGTGTCAAACAGGTTGTATATTTCCTCATTTTTGAGCAAGCCGTCTGCATGAATCCCAGCCCTGGTCATATTAAAATCTTTTCCTACCAGCGGCAGGTTGGATGGTATATTGAAATGAAGGTTTTTCTCGAAATACTGGGCGATTTCGGTTATGGCGGTTGTATCTATCTGCGCATCATTCCCTCTGAGTTGCAAATAAGCCATTATCAAACCTTCTATTGATGGATTACCAGTCCGCTCTCCTATTCCGAGGATAGTTCCATTCGCGGCACTGCATCCGTAAAGCCACGCAGTTACAGCATTTGCAGTCACAAGATGCAGGTCATTATGCCCGTGCCATTCCATCCACTCGCTTGGTACGCCTGCATAGTAAGCAAGCCCGTAAATAAGACCTGGTACCGATCGCGGCATGGCAACGCCAGGATACGGCACGCCCAAACCAAGTGTATCGCAGACCCTGATCTTGATCATAGAATTGGCATCAGTCGCTATCTTCATCAGTTCATGGGCAAACGGAACGACAAAGCCGTAGAAATCGGCCCGTGTGGCATCTTCAAAGTGGCATCTTGGAATAATACCAAGATTGAGCGCTTCTTTGACAATTGCGGTGTACTCCTCAATCACTTGCTTTCGATCCATTTTCAGCTTCAGGTAGATGTGGTAATCTGAGGCTGATGTCAGGATGCCTGTCTCTTTCATGCCCAATTCCTTGGCCAGCATAAGATCTTTCTTGTGTGCCCTTATCCAACCTGTCACTTCAGGAAAATGATAACCCAGAGATTTAACTTTATCGATAGCCTGTTGGTCTTTTTTCGTATACAGGAAGAATTCGGATTGTCTTATGATGCCTTTCGGTCCGCCGAGTCTGTGAAGAAGACTATAAAGGTCAACAACCTGTTTTACTGTATATGGCGGCATTGACTGCTGGCCATCTCGAAACGAGGTGTCAGTAATCCATATATCATCAGGCATGTGCATTGGTGTGAGCCTATGATTGAATCCGATACGCGGCACCTCATCGTATGGAAAAACGTCCTTAAAAAGCATGGGTTCACTGGGATTATCCAGATGAATGCTGTAAGAATCAAAATCGAATGTATTCCACCCTTTATTGTATTTTAACATAACTTCTCCCTTTTAATGAAATTAATATAAACAAGGTTAGATTACTTTGCAATATGTACTTCAATCCAGCCTCTGACTGAGTTTATCAACCAGACCTTTTGGGCACGTTCGAGATCTTCAATCCTTATGACTGCCTCGGTAATCTCGTTCTTTTCCAACAGATGTCGTCTATACACACCATTAAGGAGCCCTGAATCACGGCACGGAGTCAGCTTCTTGCCGTCAATCTCCAGGACAATATTGGCTATAGTTGACTCCGTGAGTTCTCCTCGTTCGTTGTACAGCAGAACATCATCATATCCTTCCTTTAGGGCCTCGGCATAGGCAGAGCGATTAGTGGTTTTATGATATAGAAAAACGTTTTCGCTGTGTACGGGTGTGTCGGATAGAGCAACCTTCATTGGTCTTGTCTGCGGCATCGGCCGGCTTTCGCTAGTGATTCTGCCGTTACGGTCTAGAATGACGCGGACACGCATGTCGCAGGTAAAACTTGCAATTTCCTGTGAGGTTACATGGTGAAACATTTTTTCATCAAACGGGTAAGAGAAGTAAACTGATGAATTCGCCATGCGTTCAGCATGCTCTTTGAGTAGAAAATATCCAGTGTCTTTGCGCCACAATAATGTTTCTATAAGTGCAAAGTCCTGAGCCGGAGTGTTAAGGACCAGCGCTTTCGACACGCACTCCTGATATTCGCTCTCGTCAATGGAGTCCCACACTACGCCCCCACCGGTTCCGTACTCAGCTGAGCCGGAGGCTTTATCAATGCTCACAGTCCTTATAGCCACGCTGAACCGCGCATCACCGCCCGGCGCAACATAGCCGATCGCGCCCGTATAGATACCCCTTGGCTGTAGCTCGAGTTCTTTAATAATCTGCATCGTCCTGACTTTAGGCGCACCTGTGATGGATGAACACGGAAACATCGCCCGCATGATGTCGCCAACTCCAGCGCAGGATTCAGCCTCTACGGTTGAGGTCATCTGCAGGACAGTGGGATGTCGTTCTACATCAAAGGAGCTTGTCACCTGCACAGTCCCCTTCTCCGCAATCCGGCCAAGGTCATTTCTTATCATATCTACAATCATGACGTTTTCGGCTCGATTCTTCTCGCTATTACGGAGATTCTCTATCGCCTTGTTATCGGCCTCAAGATAGAGCCCTCGCTTGGCCGTACCTTTCATGGGCCTGCTTAGCAGGTGATTTCCTTTTTTCTCAAAGAATAGCTCCGGTGAGACTGAAATAATGGCAAAATCATCGGTTTCGATATAAGAGGAATATATGGAAGGCTGCGCGTCATGCATGCTTCGGAAGAGTGAGAAAGGGTTGCCAGCGAACTTAGCCAGAAACTTTATAGTATAATTCACCTGGTAGGTGTCGCCTGCCATTATATAGGATTTGATCCTTGATATAGCTGAGTCGTAATCAGACCTGCTAATTGAGGGTCGCCAATCTAGTCTATCAGCCGGCGCGGTCCCCGCAAAGATATCATCAACAGCGCTAAATTGACGATATATCCCCACCCAGGCATAAGGTAGCGTTTTGAGGGTATGGTTGCTATAGTGGTCATCTATTCCGACCGCCGCCTCATAAGAAATAAAGCCTGCAACGAAGAATCCTTCATTGCAGGCTTTGTCTATTTGTTTAAGAACTTCCCCAATTTGGGCTGGACTATCCGCCCTGAGTACGGATGTTGCCCCGGAAAAACTCAGCCAACCGCCGTTACTTGATTTTATCAGTATCCTGTTTGACGGCATTTCGGTGAGAACCCGGAAACTGGATCAAGCTTTGCGCAGCTCTGCAAGCTTGGCTCTCAACTGCTTATGATCCATCCTTCTCACGACCTCTGCATTTAAACCTGCATCTGTGAGTCTTTTGCGATGGACCTTGATTCTGCGTGCTCTGTCTGTGCCGGATTTTCGAGGTCTTGAAATCGGCTTCATGTCGCTTGCTCTATCTCTACCCATGGTAACTCCTTGTTATATCGTTGGAACAAAGCGCACAATATCCATGATTCATCCGTTCAAGGCAAGTCTAATGTGAGTTTTCAGTTTCATCTTTACAACACCTGCATATACTATTAATAATAGGCCTAAGTAGTTGAATCTCATAACAAGTTGGGAGGTCTATGAAAAAGACATTAGTTATAGCTTTGTTTGCGCTATCAACCATGCAGGTATTCGCGGCAACTTCAGCCATTGACATGGTGGGAGTCGGAGTAAGATATCATGCCGAAAGCTCAATATACACCGATTTGCCTTTTGGTGATGGGGACATGTCATATGCACTGTCTTATGAAGTCCATGACACCGGCGATGCTTATGCATTGCAGTTTGCTCTCGATTACGCTTTCGACTTCTCGAAAGAAGGTATGGAAAACATGGATTATGCATTGACTCCTCAAGCCAATCTAATACTTAAGGATAAAATATGGAGGGGCGGCGTGGGTGTGCTCAAACCCTATATCAGTAATGATGACGAATCGGATTGGGCGGATATGTACTATCAGCTATTTGTCGGTTTCGGACATAAATTTGGCAGCATCGAAACAACGCTCATGACATATTATCCATTCGAGTCCTTTAGCGACCTGTCTGACTTTGAAGCGGGCGATCTCGAATACGGGATATTCGCGAGCATTCCGATCTAAGAATAATTCGGATGAATAAGCAATCCAAGCTGACCTTAATGCTGTGTCTTTTTGTTTTGCTTTCTTTGTCAACGGGAGGGGCTGCGTTTTTTACAAGAGACACCTCCTACGGCAAGATTCGTTCCTCTGTCATCAAGATTTATGTGACAGTGCAGAGCGAGAACTATTTGCTTCCATGGCAGAGCGGTCATCTTGGAAAGGGCAATGGCACAGGTTTTCTGATATCAGGCAAGCGGATACTTACAAACGCACATGTGGTATCGAATGCCAAGTTCATTGAAGTGCAACGCGACGGAGACCCTAAACGTTATCCCGCAAAGCGAAAGTATGTCGGACACGACTGCGATATCTCAATCATTGAAGTCGATGCTCCTGAGTTTTACGATGGGCTCGCTGAACTGGAACTTGCAGAGAAAATGCCTGAGCTTAATGATGAGGTGATAGTCATCGGCTATCCCATGGGAGGCGATCGAATATCTTTGACTAAGGGCGTAGTCTCACGCATGGACTACAGTGTTTATTCTCACAGCATGGTTGACGAGCATCTGGTCATGCAGGTCGATGCAGCCATAAATCCAGGCAATAGCGGTGGCCCCATTTTTATGGGCAGTAAGGTCGTCGGGATTGCTTTTCAAGGCTTTAGCAGAGGCGAGAATATAGGATATGGCATACCGCTACCGGTGATACAGCATTTCATGAGAGATATCGAGGACGGTGAGTATAATGAATATCCCGAGTTTGGAATCGAATACCTCGAACTCAGAAATAAGGCCCTTAAGAGAAGCCTAGGCATACCGGAGGGCGAAACAGGTATAGTCGTAAGCTATGTTAATCCATTCGGAAGCGCCTTCGGCGCGATAAAAGATAAAGATGTAGTGCTGTCCATTGACGGTTACAAGATATACGATGACGGCACCATCAACCTTGAAGGCTATTCTGTCCAGTTCTCCGAACTTTTCGAGCGAAAGCAAGTAGGACAATCCGTCACCCTGGATGTAGTCAGAGACGGGAAACGGCAAATGTTCAAAGTGCCGCTTAAGAAATTATCAAATCCTTTTGTTTTCAGGAACTTGTACGACCAGAAGCCTCGTTTCTTCATAAAAGGCGGACTGGTCTTCGCACCGCTCAACAGGGAGATTCTGGAAAGCCTTGGTACAGGCGTCCAGGGAGACAGAAAGAAAGTCATTCTTTCTTATATTTCCATTTTTACAGCACGTGACAGCCTGTATGCCGGACGTGACGAATTCGTGCTCATGATTAAACGGCTCCCGCATGAGGTCAACTCATATCACGAAGAATATGTCAACGGCGTTGTCGAGGAGATCAATGGCAAGAGAATTGGCAACTTGCAGCAGGCTAAAGAGGCATTCTCTCATCCTATCAGTGGTTACCACAAAATAAAGTTTATGAATAACGAAGAATGCCTAATCATGGATGCGGACGCAATGAACAAGGCTGACAAGGATATCTTTGCGAATTACGCGATTACCAAGACAGAGAATCTGGAGGAAAAGAAATGAGATATCTGTCCGCCGTTATCCTTCTTTTCTTTGTCAGCATGGCGTTGGTAATAGCCGCATCCCCTGAAGACAAATCAACAGGGATTGTAGAAGTTTTGGTGACGTTTCAGGACCCTAATCCAATAATTCCATGGCAAAGAGGTCCTGTCTCCAGTCGCAGAGGATACGGAATACTATTGCAGGGCGGCAGGATACTGACCGTCGAATCACTGGTCCATAACGCAAAAATGATAGAGGTCAGGAAGGCTCAATCCGCAGTAAAAATACCGGCCAAAGTCGAGCTTTCTGATAAAGACTGCAATCTTGCTCTGTTAACAGCTCAGGACAATTCAAAAATCTCCAATTTACTGCCGGTCGAATTCGCAGACAAGGCAGGATTGAAGGACAAGGTGTCGATAATGCAGTTTGATGAGACAGCCAAGCTTCAGACAGGCGATGGCGACATAATCCTCGTGTCCGCAAACCAGCAAAGTCAGATTCCTGTATTTGTCATTAACTATAAGGTGCAGACAGACTTGAGCATTAATGGAATCGGAAGTCCAGTTTTCATCGGTGATAGATTGCTGGGTATTGTTTCGGGGTCCGGCCAGAAATCAATAGATATCATTGGGTTCCCCAGCCTCAAGCGTTTTATGGATGATTATGCAACCGCCCCATACGAAGGAATTCCTACGTCTGGACTGAAGGGCAAGCTTCTTCTTGATCCGTCTATTAGGAAATATCTTGGAGTGCCTGACGACAAAGGCGTTATGGTGCTTGGGACTGCGCCCTTCTCTCCTGCTAACGGCAAACTGCTACTGCATGACATCATCCTTTCAATAGACGGTTATGACATCGACAATTTAGGATTTTACAACGATCCTTTGCTTGGACGACTGTTCTTTCCCTACATAATCAACGGATACAAGAAAAATGGGGATACTGCTGTCTTTAAAGTGCTGAGGGACAAGAAGGAGGTTGTGGTTGTAGTTCCCCTCTCCCGTTTCGATGATAATAAATATTACATACCGGAAGAGGATGGCCCCGAAGATTCTGAATATCTCGTGACAGGCGGTTTGATATTCAGGGAATTAAGCGGAAGATTTCTGAAGGCTATGGGTTCCAGGGCCGAGAGCTCTAATATCTACAAACTCAATTATTTGCTCAACACCGCCTATGATAATCCACCTCAACCCGGACAGAAAGTCGTATTCATACTCACAGTTCTACCCGATGACATAAACATAGGTTACCAAAACATTAACAACCAGATAGTTACGGCAGTAAATGGGCAACCGATTCGATCCATTGATGATCTTTTTGCAATTAAGGACAAGGACGGTGCAATCAGCACCGTTTCTTTGGATGGCATCGGCGTCGACATAGTTCTCGACAAGTCTGGCATTGGATTGGCTGACAAGAAGATCGCCACCCAGTTCGGAGTCCCATTCATACAATACAGGAAGGGTCACAAAGGAGCAGCAAATGAGTAAATATCAGCAATTCATTGACATTGTGTCCAATGCGTCGATTACAATCCCTGCCATGGATCTGACCATTGTGATTGCGACACTAACATTATGTCTTGTATTCAAATTTTCAAAAACGGGGCTTATAGTCGCTTATCTGTTTTGTTATAAATTGGGGTGGTCTGTGATGTTGCAGCACGGCGATTCATATGTAGCAGGCTATATGAGCTTCGGCATTTTAGTAGGTGTGACTGCGGTTATCGCAATGTTTAAGCCGGATAAATGATATGAATTATTTGAAATCTGTGATTGTAAGTGTCTGCATCCTGTTGAGTGGCATAATGTTGACGCTCCTTCTGAGCCCGCTCATAAGATATAATATCACTATCAGTAAGATCAAGGAAGCTGAGATATATTTCTCAAAGGGTGACCTTACCAATGGTATAAGAACTATTGAAACATACCAAACCTGGGCCGCTCATTACCCCTACGCACTCAAAAAGATGTACGGCCTTCTGATCCAGACTGCATTATCAATGAATGACTACGATAGTGCAAAAAATCTTGCGGATAAAATTGCAACAGGCCTGCCAGTAATGTACAGGAAAAGTAATTTCATATCGTCTTTCATCGAAGCAAAAGTGAACAGTTTGCATATAAACGACGGCTATGGTCCTGATTTCAATAACGCTGGGTACGAATTTATTGCCGCCAGCCTTGTCAGCAAGAAGAATGTTGCGCTTTTATCCAGGTTTAAGGAGGATCTCGCGAAAAAAGATAAGAACCATCCCATGCTTGCCAGACTATCTCTTAAAGAGGAAGAGAGTCGTCGCGAAGAACAGGAAGACCTTGCTCTTGTTTCTCCGTCCTATACTGCAGAAAAAGCAGTAAGTCGTTGGGGCATCGTAAAAACGCCCGGCCTCGCAATTATTAAGCCCAAAACAGAGGGACAAATTATAATACCTCTCGGATCCTTCGTTGAAGTAAATAAATCTTTCAATTCCGGAGAAAATGCGCTTACTGAGTGTAATGTGATAATGCCTGGCGGACAAAAGTATCTCGCTGATTTTGAGACGAATGACCTTGAGATTCACTCAGGATCATTAGCGGCTAGTGACTTTAATCTTAAGAGCCTTGTTTCGCGAAGATCGCGCATACTACACAAGATTTCCATGCAGACGGCAAAGGATGCCAAGAAACCTAAGCCTGCCATAAATATACCAAGTAAAGATGCGTTTCTTAAAGCTGAAAAAGATGTTGCTGACTATATGAAGAAATCCGAGGAGCTTCAGACAAAGAGAGACCAGGCTGTCGGCGCAGCGAGAATGTCTTTTACGGAAAAACTTCAGGCATTAAAAGGACAAGAAAGTGCACTTGTCCGGGCACTGGAGATTGCTAGTAAGCAATACAAAACAGATGAAGCGAATATGATGAGTTCGACAAAAGATCAGAAGTCACCTGAATTGATAGAACTCAATAAAGAGCTTGGCGAAATTGAAACGGCACTGGCCGCATATGTTAGAAATTAATCGTGAAAGCTGTAATCCTCAGGATAGCATTAATTGCAACATGGCTCTGTCTTGTAGGATGGCTTATCAGGCACGAAGCCTATCCCGAATATTTCTCAGGGACTGCGGATGGTTATAAGTCGTTGATCCCAAGGAATCTCCTTCTCCGCGAATCATGGATGGCCATAAAAATGAACGATGTTCAGGTGGGATACACCCGCAATGTCTGGAATATCAGCGACAAGGACAACTGCCGATATTACGCAAATGAAAATCAGATGTACCTGTGGCTGGAGGTAAATCCAGCCGGCATAACCGTTTCAACTGATTCGACGTTTCTGCTGGATGCTCATTACAATCTATATGAATTTACCTTTACAGTCAGGGTCGAAGACATGCCTGTGACGCTTAAGGGCGCTAGATCTAACGCTGGTTACTTTGATGTGTCTATGATTACCACAGGAATAGTGCGTAAATTCAAGATATCGATCCCTTCTGACTCTGTTTTGTTCACCCCATCAGGCGGAACACTCACAAGAAATCTGAAGCCAGGCCAGAGCATTACGCTGAACTCGCTCGATCCATTCACAATGAAAAAAAGTAAAATCGTCATGACTGCCTTGCGAAAGGAAAATATTGAATACGACGGTATTTCCTATAATGCCACATTGATTGCGACAAAGGCGTCTGGCCTTCTTTTCCATTCGTGGCTTGACCAGTCCGGCGATATTGTGCGCCAGACCAGCCCCTTCGGTCTGTTAATGGAGCGTTCTACCATGGAAAAAGCCATGGCTTGGACGAGAATTCGCAACCAGAAGCAGGCACAATCTACACAAAGGGAAGGTCTGTCTACAACCATTAATGAAACGTCCATTCAGGCGCTTATCGAAACCTTTCTGAAAGGAATAGAACAATGATCGAGTTAACAGGCATATCCAAGCATTTCGGAAAGAACAAGGCAGTCGACAATATAAGCCTTACGGTACCAACTGGTGAGCTTTTCTGCTTTCTTGGACCTAATGGGGCAGGGAAAACTACCACAATAAAGATGATGACTTCACTCCTTCGCCCCACTTCAGGCACTATCAAACTGCACGGCATTGACATCAGCAAGGACCCGATAGCTGCAAAAAAAATCACGGGCTACATTCCGGACATGCCATTCCTTTATGACCGACTTACAACATCAGAATACTTTGAGTTCATAGGCGATCTGTATGCCATCCCTCACGATCTTATTTGGCAGAGATATGAAGAACTTTTCAGGACTTTCAACCTGATGGACATCCGGCACCATCTCATAAAGGATCTTTCGCACGGAATGAAGCAACGGCTTATATATGCGGCAACGTTACTTCATGAACCAAAGATATTGTTCATAGATGAGCCGCTCATAGGACTAGATCCTTACACCATACGACTCATAAAAGACCTTCTCCGCGAAAAAGCAAGATCTGGAACAACTATATTCCTCACGACACATATACTGGCATTGGCGCAGGATATAGCTGATCGCATTGCCATCATACTGAATGGCAAGGTGATTGCTTTAGGAAACGTCAGTCAACTAAAAGGCATGGCGGACAATGCAAAAGACCTTGAAGATGCCTTTCTGAAACTCACAGCCGATGATGTTACGATAGAAGGGAGAGGCTGATGACGATAATTAAGGCGCTTCTGAAGAAGTACCTGCACAATACCCGCAACATTTTCCGTATTTTGAGCACACAGTCCCGCTTCAAGATAGTGTTCATTAGTGCCTTTGCGTCAGCTTTCACAGCGGGAATGTTCATGGTATTTCTGGACGCATTCAGCTTTCTGGACCGCTTAGGCGGCGTGGGGCTTTTGATCATTACTAAGCTCTTTTCCCTTTTTTTCCTGGGCATGGGGATTATGCTTGCGGTATCCAGCATTGTCTCTACATACACAACACTGTATAGATCACGCGAGGTCACGGATCTTCTCTCAAGGCCAATGTCGATTCGAAACCTGGTCATCTATAAATTTCTTGAGGCAGCCGCGCTTTCTTCGTGGGCGTTCTATTTTGTAATCATCCCCTTCATCGGAGCATATGCTTTCCACGAGAAGCTTTCACTTGTTATGGTCATCTGGACATTCGTTTTCTCTGTCCCTTTTATAATCATCTGCTGTGGAATAGGAGCGCTGTTTACTATTATAACCGTCAGATTTTTTCCTTCTATAAGACTCGTCAGGATAATAATTATTCTAAGCATCAGCGCAATCATTGCATCGTCTTTTCTCGCTTCGCACATGACACATCAGATGGGCGATGACATGCAATTGAGTCTTTCCAGGCTTATACCTGGCCTCAACATTGCCTCCAATCCGCTGATTCCCAGCTACTGGGTTGCAGACGGTATTACCGAGCTATCCACTGGCAATTACACAAAGGGATTACTTTTTCTTGCACTGTGCCTCCACACTGCAATTATATTTATCTTTGTGCTCGAGATCATAGGAACCTTATTCTTCCTTGACGGCTGGCGCAGCATGTCGTCGGGCACTGTGAACCTCAAGAGAGGCCCCCTGCTCTTTCCATCGTTAGGCAGACTTTTACTCCCGCTTGGGGCTGATGTTAAAGCGATGGTGCTGAAAGATATAAGAATATTCATCAGAGACCCTATGCAATGGTCGCAAGCTCTTATTTTCTTTGGACTGCTAGCTCTGTACTTTGCGAACATCAGGTCGTTCCGATATCACACACTGCCGGTAGAGTGGCGCAACATGATGGCATTCCTCAATGTATTCAGCGTTGCGGCTGTTATGTGTTCACTGGGCTCACGGTTCATTTACCCCCAACTTAGCCTTGAGGGTCAGAATTTTTGGGTTATCGGCTTATCTCCTGTCTCTATGCGCCGTATACTTCTGACAAAATTTGCAATGGCCGGTATTTTCTTGGCCACTACGGGAATTGCTCTCATGCTACTGTCATGCTCCATGCTCAAGACCGATACAACAACGTTGGCGGTATCACTTGCACTGGCGACCAGCATTTCCATTGCAAATGCTGGACTGTCGACAGGTCTGGGTGCAGTATTCCTTGAACTTCGGGAATCCAACCCGGTCGCAATAGTGTCGGGGTATGGGGGAACTATGAACTTGGTCCTCAACCTTTTGTTCATGATTATCACAATACTGCCATACGCTTACATCTTTCAATTGCGTAGATCTGGATTATTGAACGCCGCTGACATGAATGTCGGCGTGCTGATTGTCTCAATATGGGTTATTCTACTAACACTTATTTTTACGGCGATACCGCTATATTTAGGGCTCAGAACCCTTAAATCTCGTGAGTACTGAATCTCGGATCCGCGGCAGAAACCAATAATGTCTTGATTTATAGGGCCTTATGCAAATAATATCGAACAATGAAAAGCGCCACACGTAAGCTCAACAGGTCCTGCAGCAATAAGAGTCGCCTCAACAATGATCCACACTGCCTGAAATATATTTTTGATCATTTGACTGATGCCGTTCTTTATGTCGACGATAAAGGCATAGTTCAAATGATGAACCCAGCATCCGAGCGTTTGCTTGGGGTCAGCTGTAGATCATTTAAGGAAAAACCTCTTGATAGCCAGATTAGAGTCATTAATCCCTCTGACGATTCTGATATAAGCATTGCAGATCTTATTAAGAAGCGCCATTCATCGGTCACAAGAATCCGCCATGTAAAACTTCTTATCAAAACAGGCCGGGAGCGAATTGTGGATTTATCAATATCAGGCTTATCCGGATGTAATGGTAAAATCAGGGGAGGCCTTGTCATATTCCACGACATCAAAAAAGACATTTCCAGAGAGAAATCCATCATATATCGGCACAAAATAGAAGCTATCGGCATGGTTAGCCATTATATAGCCAAGGATTTCAACAACTGGCTTTCCAAGATATCCCGCCACGCTTCCTCATTGTCAGATTCACTTTTACCAAAGACCAAGACACATGATGAGGCACTAAAGATAATCGAAACTACTGAACTGGCAAGTCAACTGGTCAAAAGGCTGATGATGATATCCAGAGCAGGAAGCTCTGATAGCGACTTAAAGACTGAAACTGTATCAATGAATGATGCCATACAAGAATCAGTCGATTTAATGGCAAACACACTAAAAGATAAAAATATTTATTTTTTTCTAAACCTGCCTGATGGAATGCCAAATATTATGGCCGATCATCATCAACTCGTTGACTGCCTCTTCAACCTCTTTCTTAATGCGGCTGACGCCATGCCTGACGGAGGGACGATAACTGTTGAATCCGATCCTTACAACACGGATGATCATTATTTAAGCGTCCGCATAATCGATACAGGAAGAGGCATGTCGAGAGAGCTAATGGAAAGGGTCACCGAACCGTCCTTTTCGACAAATAATTCCTTTGGTATGGGCTTGAGTATTGTCAGAAACTCGGTCGAAAGGTGGGGAGGAAAGATCTTGATCACCAGTCAGATTTCCCAGGGAACTACAGTAAAGATGACGCTTGTTGCTTCCAAGGAAAAAGTCACAACGAAAGCGTCGGATGACTTATCGGAAATGTCGGTGATGATTGTAGACGATAATCCATCATTCATCGCCGAGGCTATAGCCATCTTCACTAATGAAAGCATCAAGGTTATTACCGCTGATTCCGCTGCGCAGGCTATAAATATATTCAACAAACGCAGAAGTAAAATAAGTATTCACATAATCGACGCCATCATGAAATGTGAAAACGGCAACTACCTCGCCAATGAGATTATGAAAAAAGACCCTGGCTCAAAGGTAGTACTTGCTTCCGGCTTTTCCAAAGACTATGTAAAGTCTGTAGTCACGCCAGATGCAAGAGGGTTTATACAGAAACCATTTGAAAAAGACGCAGTAATGTCCATGTATAAGCGACTCACCGATAAGAAATAGCAGTTGACATAACAATGACCACCATCAAGCCAGCAATTAACGTAATCCCCTTACGTATAATAAGGGAATTAAAGATCGCGAAACTGGCCCTCCTTACAAATAGCGCAGCAAAAGCCATAGACGGTAGCACAACTGACATCTTTCTTTCCAAGAATCTGGGACTCAAACTGTCCGCTCTGTTTGCGCCGGAACACGGCTATTCTGGCACGCTCTCTGCCGGTAAAGAATTCCGATCAGCAAAGCATCCACGGCTCAACATCCCAATTCATTCGCTATACGGCATAAACAAACGACCGACACCTCTAATGTTGAAAAACATCGATATAGTTTTAATTGATATTCAGATGCTTCCAGCCAGACCTTACACATATTGCTCTACAATTGCCATGATGATCGAAGAATGCTCAAGGCTTAATATCAAAGTGATCATTCTGGACCGAATAGTCCCCTGCTCCACAGTAATCGATGGACCAAATTTGGATAGTAGATTCTCAAGCTTTGTAAGTTATATACCGAGTCCTATGGCATTTGGGATGACACCTGGGGAATTGGGCCTTTATATCGCAGCTATACGAAAGATAAAGTTGGACTTATCGATTGTTAAAATACAGGGTTTTGACAGGACCGATTACCGAGCCAGTGAATTTTTCAAACCATGGGTTTCTCCTTCACCAGCAATTACATGTTACGAGGCTGCTGTGACTTATCTGGCGACAGTATTCAGCGAGTCATTCCCGTCTATGTTTGAAACAAGAAAATCCGGAATGCCGTTCAGGTCTTTCGGGGCAGATTGGATGGATGCTCGTAGTGTTGCTGATTCTCTGAACAAAGTAGGAATCAAAGGCGCATCATTCACTCCCTTCCGGTTCCCGCGGACTGACAGACTTAACTGTGTCAAAATCAATGTTACCGACGACAGAATATTCTTACCAGCATCAACAAGCATATATATTCTTGCCGCAATGGCCAATGAATACGGAGCGGATATGTTATGGGA
>CAMCYG010000001.1 GCA_945883775.1 Victivallis vadensis | reverse complement strand
CAACGCAGGGCTCTGTCAAATCAGATGCCGAGTAAAGGATCGCATTGCTTTGCTTCATAAAGAGTTGTGACTTTATGCTAAGGATCTGTTGATCCTTAGCTTGATAGCTATGGGGCGAAGCCTCTGGCTGAGCCGTCTGCACCTAATCACAGATGTGCCCGAATTGATAGAATCTTCAGAATAGGGAGAGTGCTTTTGTGGTTTATTTGACTAAAATATCTTGCCCGCTTCGCTAATCAGTTGATTTTCAAAGAAACCGGCAGAGTGACCCTATTCCTGCGTTTGGGCATATCGGTATATGCTTTTATCCGGTCATTAATGCCATAGGCTCTGTTGAGAATCCCTATTTTTACAGTCCATTCTCCCGGTTTGGCGTCTGCCGGTACCTTTACGGTGCGGTTCTCAACGAAGACTTCGGTGAAAGGCTGAATGCTTGTATCTGCTCCGGCAAGAAAAACATGGTCATCCTGGAAAGTCTGTTTATCGTTCTGGAAATGGACAAATACCGACAGATCCTTGCTATTAACGTTAGTCGGCGCCAGCCAGAAATATTTTATATTCAGATTTTCGCCGGGTTTCAACTCAGTCTTGTCGATTGTAATGCCGGCGAAGATGACGCCATTTTTGAAGAGGATCGGGCATCTGGTAGCGGGTGTCCACATGGAATGCGCCAGGCCGGTAAGTTCCGCCGAACGGCTACTGCCGGGATCAGCCTGCAGATAACATTCTGCGAGCCGTAATATGGCATCTCTATGATTCGGATAGAGAGCCACAGCCTTTTCCAGCAGGGGGATTGCATTGCTGGCCGATAACCCGGAAGCCTTGTTGTAAAGTGAATGGGACCAGGCTTTGACATTGTAGAAATGTACAGATGTTCCGGACCAGAGCAGGTAATCTATCTCCTCATATTCCGATTCCCACCCACTTCCAAAAGTGAAAACTGTCCAGTTGGGGAGGACTGTTTCCTCCATTGTCACCCCGGCTGATTCAAGGATGTGTCTGGACCTTTCAGCACTGTCGTTGCAGACAATCAGTGCTGTGTCTTTACTCAGGCATACTTTTTCTTCCATGTTGGCTGTGGTCTTGATGTGGTCGGCGGGCATTTGGCTTACCAGCACCGTTCCTTTGAAAGTATCGTGAATCTTGTTGCGAACCCACCGGTCGGCATATGCCCGGTGTATGCCTTTGGCTTTCAGAAGGGCAAGGAGTTCCGGGAGCGTCTCTTTCTCGAGAGTATCGGTTTTGCCGGAAGGTGAGAACAACTGCAGTTCGCTAAGGCGCCAGTCATGGGTTGTCCTGACGAATGAAATCTTCACGGCATCCAGCTCCACAGTCTTGAATGCTGCTTCGGTTCTGTAGTATTGACCTTTGAAGAAAGGCCTTATTCCGGACCAGAAGAAACCTGATGTTTTGGATTCCGCGGTCAGCGGGAACCAGCGGTCACCGATTCTGCCATGAATGCGCCAATAGTCAGGCGGGAGGTTATCGTCCCAGTATAAACGTATTCCGCATATCTGCTGGCGGTTGGTCAATGTAAGTGTTATCTCCGGTCTGATTCCACTGCCACCTGAATAATCCCAGACTGAATCGGCCCTGTAGTCGATTATCTGCTTGATCTCATGGTTTTCATGGTCAACTGCACTCGAAACATATTCCGGCGACATTTCTCTCCATCCTTTCAGAGGGGGAGTGAAGTCCGTTCTGATATCGTGCTCATCGATATAATCAAGGGAACAATTCCCGCCTGCGATAGAAAGCATGCTCTGTATGTTGGTGGAGCAGGCTATCACGGCAACCCTGTCAGCCATCTCGCGGATCTGGTTGTAATTGCAGAATCTGTCCATGTCGGCGACAGTAAGTTTGACCTTCTCCCGCAATCTGTAGTTCCAGGAGTAATGCTGGAAGTCCGTTAGGCAGATATCGATGTTCTTTGTGGCCAGGAAGTCGCCTATTTTATGGATGTGCCCATTTTTGATTTTGTCGGTTTCGAAAGCGTCGTGTACCTTTTTAAGTATTGGCGCCTGACATATTACAAGGACAGCTAGGCCTGCCCATCCGAGCACTCGCCATGTGGTCTTTGAGCTAATTGCGATCACTACCCCGGTCATGACGGCCATGGCCGGAACCAGAGGGAGGATGTATCGTCCAGTATTAAGCAATGCGAATTTGGAGAGACAGGACAGAACGACTGATATGTTTATGAAGAGCATTATGCCGAGCAGGTATGGAGTCTGTTCGGGTCTGCTGTTCCTGTGTCTGACAAGTATTGCGGCAGTTACCATCGTTGTCAGGATAATTATTACCAGCTGTCCGGTCCATGCCCAATCAGGCAGGAAGCCCGAGCCGAGAAGCTTGGGGAAGCGTTCCCCTAAGAAGAGCAGCAAAGCTACATTAAAGCCGCTGGGAGTTATCGTGTGGGCCATTTCGAAGGACTTCCAGTCATTTGAAAAGTTCCACATCCAGAACGGGGCACTGCCTGCGAAGAAGCCTGTCAGGCCCACTGGAATCCTCCATGAAAAGCACTTTTTTGGGATGCATATGAGGAAAAGACCCGCCGCAGTAAGCATTGAGAATGCTGTTAGTTCATGTGTCCACCAGCCGATTCCTGCCATGAACCCGAGGAGTAGCCATAATTTCCATATAGGCTTTGTGTTTTTCTGCTCCGCTACTACCATCCGGCCGCTGAGCCACAGTATCAGGGCTGTCACAAGCAGTATGACCGCGTAGCCGCCCCGCGGGTTGGCCATAAAAAGGAAGTAGTAAGACGGACCGACCAAGCAGAATATCAGCGCGGCTGTTCCTGCCGTCCGGCCTGCGATATCGTGCGCCCACAGGTAGATAACAGGAAGCAGAAGCAGGGCGTAGAAGCCGGTGCCGAGGCAAGGGGCCAGATCGGTCATCCCCAGCAGTTTGCAGAATAGTGCTGCTGTTGCCGGCTCAAGCGATCCCATATAAGACTGGCCATAGAAGAATATCGGGAAATCGGTTCCTTCGGCGATGTGCTTGCTCATCAGGTAGCAGACGCCGCTGTCCATGTCGTTACTGAACTGTGCGCACCAGCATCCGTAGAATCTGAAAGCCGCGCCTATCAGGATAAGGATTGCCGGCAGTAAATAAAGACGATATTTGTCAGGTATTTTCATCTTTTTAGATGCCTTTACCCTTTTGATGTGACAGCAGAAGTATCTCATGTTTGGACATCTTGTTTGTCCGGCGGAAATGGTTCAGAACGGTTCTGAGTTCAGTAAGCAGGAGCCAGTCAGGGCTGTCCTTCCTGGCGGCTTCAAGAAGGTCCAGGATGGCTATCTCAAGTTTCTCGAACTCCGTGCCGGTTGGTACGGCGATGATATATCTGAGGGGAGCTATTTCGATGAGTTTGAGCCATGATATCTTGGCGAGGCAGTTATTCTGGCCAACAATGATGATGGCGGTGTCGCTGTCTATGTTGACGATCTTCACCATGTTGGATTTGGTCTGTGCTCCTGCCACTGCCTCGGCTGATTTTGCGATCGCTTGGGCTCTGTCGCTGTCAATTTCAGCGAGTAGTTTGAGGATTCTATCGGGCAGGGTAACTGTCACCGGCCTGCTCGCTTCTGAGAACTTTTTAGGCCTGCCGCCGACATTCAGCTTACTCTTTTGCTGCTTCATTTTCATGAGAAACTTTTAGCAGAAAATCATGAGTATCGGCAATGATATAATGCGAAAACCTGTTAAAAATCAGAGGTTATTACGTAGAAACACCTGGTGCTAACTTCTCACAGGGCTGTTGCTGTTCGTCAACTTATTGTGCTTTTTTACAGAATCGCCGATGCGGGGATCGGCTCCTACCTCCGAATGTATGAGCCGCAACCCTTTGCGGCGATTTTTGGTTGTGGCCATTGGGCGATCTAGGGCCTTTGTGGGCTACGTTAAGAGAAATGCGGACTGGGGGCTGTGAGATTACGATTAGGATTGCGATTAGGATTGAGAAATATTAGGGACGAATAGCAGAACAAATGCGGGTTCTATAAAATTCTGTCGAAAGTTATGGAAACGGTGGTGGTCCCGTTGGGTCTTATTCCGATGAGCTTTGTCCCGAGCGCCCCTTCAGCTGGATATATTTCCGCTGGTGGAACGGCGTTAAGTCCTTCTATCCAATTGTATCTTAAGATTGTGTTTGTGCAGCCGTTTGCGACGGTTATGTCCAGTTTGTTGAGTGCTGCCTTCATGCTCGTTACACTACTGTCAAATGTTTGCACGGGATTAAGCACGGTATAAAATCTGAAGCCTTCCGCAGTTGCCGTGTCTTTCGCTGGAGTCACCTTGCCTGGGATTGAATCCAGATACTTTATCCAATTGCTGTCGGCTGTCACAATCGCGTGAGCCGCATAATTCTCGAGGTAGCATCCAAAGAGGTTTGTGTCGACGGGTGGTTGTTCAAAAGGGGTGCCGTTGCTGACATCATTCACCTGGTCGTGCTGTATTCCGAGCGAGAGCATTTCCCTGCCGATTATCAGTGGCAATGGGGCGGCATGTCCTCCTCCGTATTTGTGGCCGGGATCACCGGCAATGAGAATGCGCCCTTGCGGCGGAGTCAGTCTGGAACAGTTCTCCTTAATGGTGGCTATCGATGCGGGGATAGTATGGAACGGGACTCTGCCTTTCGCTGTATACATGGCTTTGGCGTTTATCCCGGTTAAGATGAGCAGGGATGCAAGCATTGCCTGATATATTGGCGACCACAGCGTTCTGCGCTCGTATACAAGCGATATGGCGTATGCAGCAGGAATGACCGCGGCGTAGAACGCAGGTATGAACATTCGGTGGAGCTGAAGATCAGGCGCGAGATCCGGTCCCCATCCAGCGATAACGATGAGGCCTAAGACTGCGGGCAGGTAGAACCTGTTCATGCCATGGCGGCGCAGACCCAGAAGCCCTGCTATTCCAAGAAACAATATCAGTGGGTGACCCTGTTTGAGATAATCGCCTGTACGTTCCAGTCCATGCTTTAGTAAAGCCAGAAGCTGTGTGCCTTGCGCCGTGCTCTCGACGAAGCTTCGCTGGAAGACATCCGTCTGTCTGTGCATATATGCCAGGAATGGCGAATAAATAATGATGATAGCCGCGGAGCATAAGGCCAGGGTGATAAAACTTTTTTTGTTCCACGAGCAGATATTTGCGATAGCCGCTATGGCTATTGCCATTGCCATGATTGCGCCCGGGGGCCAGAGCATCATGAATACTGTGGCAAACGTGAGGGCGGCGGCGGATTTCGCGTCGGATCTATTCAGCATCACAATCCTGTAAACGCAAGCCAGGACCGGCATTACCATGGCTGAACATAAGTTGGCGCCGATTGTGCCGTAGTTAAGGAGCCAAAGGAAATTTGTCTGTGATACTCCCAGGCTGAGCACTGCCGCAACACAGCCTGCGGTTTTTGAAAGGCCCGCAATTCTTGCTGAAAGGAAGGCGATTGCCGGGATCACGAATATATAAATGAAGGCGACGGCAGGCGTATACACCTTGAGGATATCAGCGAGCTTTAAAACAGGCAGGGTGAGCAGAGTCGGGGCCATGGCGCCGGTATCGACGGTGGAGTTGTACAGCCAGCCGGCATTCCAGAAAGGCGTATAGCTGATCAGGCGCGGGAATGTGTGCGATGCGGTATACAGCCTGTATATGAATGATGGATGGTCGTCTGTATACAGGGCGAAGCCATGGGTGTAATGCATAAATCCGGATGTTACTATCAGCGGCAGGGCGATGGCGCTGATTACGGCAAGCAGCCTCGGCAGAGCCCGTATGCTTGATGTCAGTGCGGCAATGATGACACTCAGGAATAGGAAGAGCATGAATCCAGAGCCAAGGCTCCAGCCTATCTCAGGCCAGCTGGTCCATCCGTAAAAATAGAACCACTTGTGTTTTGTTGTTCCCGACACCAGAAAGACCAGCATGAAGGACAAGGCTATTTTGAATGATGAACTGTCGCCAGGCTTGTCCTGCGCTTGGCTAGGCTTGGCTTGTAGGAGAAGCATGGCGACAGGCAAGAGCCACAGGAATGCCGGGAGCATATCGGTTCGAATTATCTTCCCGCCGTCATAAGTCAGTGCTGCGGTACCTGCACAGATTAGGAATATTGCGATGTTTGTCAAAGTCTGGCGCATGAAAGGTAGGGTCACAAAACCTCAAGTGGTTGTCAATTGCGAAGCAGGACTGTCCTGCTTTACGCTTTTCAAGTCTGTCGAATATGCAAAATAAAACAGGCGGGCCCTGCGGCCCGCCTGTTCGGTTCCATGCTATATTTGTTCTTACAGTGCTTTGTAAGATATCATCGGCTGGTTCTTTTCAACAACCGCTCCTGGTTCTACCAGTATCTGCAGTATTTTGCAGTTGCATGAGGCCTTAATCTCGTTGAAAAGCTTCATTGCTTCCACTATGCAGACTGTCTGGCCGGCTTTCACATCATCCCCGACCTTTACCAATGCCGGCAGTCCTGGTTTACTCGAGAGATAGAACGTGCCCTTGAGCGGCGAATTGATGGAAGGACCCTGTGGTGCTTCAGCTGGTGCTGCAGCAACTGGTGCTTCCTGCTTGGCCACAGGTTGGGCAGAAGATTTAGACTCCTTTGCTTCTTTGCCAGTCTTTGTCTGCTTGTCAGCCTTTGGCTTATCGTTCTTAGTCTCCAGCGGTGACTCTTTGGCAGTCTCCATAGTCATACCCGTCGATTTGAATGATAACGCGATGTCGTTCTTCTTAATCGTGACTTCCGTATAGTTCAATAGGTTGATCTTATCAAGCAGACCCTGCAGTTCTTTATAGTCGTGCGGTGCCATGAGCGGCTGGACCGGTGCCACTGCAATCTCCTTGCTCTTCTCAACCTTCATTTTGTCCAGCTCAATATCAGCTGGTGTTCTGGGCCTTTTATCTTCAGGCATGGCGCGCCATTTGAAGAAATCAAGTGCCTGCTGAGGGAAGAGGCAGTATGAAATGATATCTTCCTCGCTCTTAATTAGCGTTGGATCGATGTCGTTAGTCGCCGTGGGCAAAATCGGTTCCAGAAGATCAGCCGGCCTGCATGTTACCGGTTTCTCCTTGCCCAGTATCTTCTTCCTGATTGCAGGATTCATCGGTGCAGGTGAGCGGCCATAAAGCCCTTTGCAATAGTCTTTTGTTTCCTGCGTAACCAGCTTGTATCTTTCGCCGGCAATGACATTCATTACTGCCTGAACTCCGAGAATCTGGCTTGTAGGTGTAACAAGTGGAGGGAATCCAAGGTCTTCCCTGACTTTCGGCAGTTCTGCAAGCACCTCGCCAAGCTTGTCCAGTGCGCCCTGCTGCTGCAGTTGCCCTCTTAAGTTGGATATCATTCCGCCAGGTATGTGATGGATGAGTATTTCAGGATCTATTGTATTATAGATCTGGATACCGGTCTGGCGTTTCGGGGCTAGAGCCTCAAAGTAATTGCAGACCTTCTGGAGTGCTTCCATGTCAAGATTTGCATGAAATGGCATTTCGTCGAATATTGCCAGCATTGTTTCCACCGGCGGCTGAGAGGATGATCCGGCCATCGGAGAGATAGCGCAGTCGATTGCGCCTGCTCCGGCGCGTACAGCTTCCACGTACGTCGAGATAGCCATGCCGCTGGTCGTGTGCGAATGTACCTGTATTGGCACTTTGATCGCCTTCACCAGTGCGGATATCAGCGCTTCTGCGGATATCGGTGACAGGATGCCGGCCATGTCCTTGATAGCGATGGAGTCAACGCCCATCTCTACCTGCGTTTTTGCAATCTTGACGAATTTATCGATCGTGTGCACCGGGCTGATGGTGTAGGCAATGGTGCCCTGCGCATGGCCCCCGTATTTCTTGACGGCCTTGATGGCGTTTTCCAAGTTCCGTGTGTCGTTAAGAGCATCAAATATCCTGAATATATCGACACCGTTCTGGCAGGCCAGCGCGATAAATCTTTCGACAAGATCGTCGGGATAGTTCTTGTAGCCGAGAACATTCTGACCGCGCAGCAACATCTGGAGCGGGGTCTTTTTTGCCCGGGCCTTGATGGCGCGCAGTCTTTCCCATGGGTCCTCGCGGAGAAATCTCAGACAGACGTCGAAAGTGGCGCCGCCCCAGACTTCCAGAGAGTAATAGCCGACGGAGTCGATGGTGTCTATGATGCCAAGGATGTCATCTGTACGCATTCTGGTGGCCCAGAGTGACTGATGTGCATCACGCAGAGTTGTATCGGTGATTCTGAGTGGGATTCTCTCTATGTCCTTTTTGTAGCCTTTGTATCTTACCATTGTGCTCATTTTGTGCTCTCCTTTAAGTTACTTCTTGAATCTGCCCATTCGTGCAAATTTGTCGTAGCGTGCCTGCAGCAATTTGGCTGGTTTGATTGCGATAAGTTTGGTGAGATGTTTTGTGACGGCCAGCTTGACTGAATTCATCGTATCGCTGGGGAACCTGTGTGCGCCGCCAGGTTTCTCTGTTATAATGCCGTCGATGATGCCAAGTTTTAGCAGTGAATCTGCTGTTATCTTGAGCGCTGCCGCCGCATCCGGCGCTTTGCTGCCGTCGCGCCAGAGTATAGATGCGCAGCCTTCCGGCGAGATAACGGAATAAACGGCATTTGAAAGCATCAATATCACATCGCCAACCGCGATACCAAGTGCTCCACCACTGCCGCCTTCGCCTGTTACAATAACTACGATGGGCACTGACAGCGAGGCCATCTCTGTAAGGTTTTCTGCAATAGCCGATGCCTGTCCGCGTGCTTCGGCATCCAGACCGGGGTAAGCGCCGGGTGTATCTATGAAGGAAACCACCGGCACGTTGAACTTCTCTGCAAGTTTCATCAATCGCAGAGCCTTCCTGTAACCTTCCGGGTTGGCCATGCCGAAGTTGGATTTGATGTTCTCCTCGACAGTCTTGCCCTTCTGGTGGCCGATCACCATTACCCTGTGTTTGTCGATTGTCGCAAATCCACCGATGATGCCGTGGTCATCGCCAAAACACCTGTCGCCGTGGAGTTCGATGAATTCAGAGAAGATGCTTGCGATATAATCGCGGAGGACCGGGCGTTTTGGATGCCTTGCCACCTGAACCTTCTGCCATGGTGTCAGATCTGAATAAAGCTCTTTTAAGATTCCGTTGGCCTTCTTGCTGAGCTCCGATATCTGTTCCTTTATCTCATCTGTCATGGGATTTTCGGGCTTGCTCAGGTCTTTAATCGTGGCTTCAAGTTCGGCTATCGATTTTTCGAATTCCAGGCTCATGTTGCGAGCTCCTTATTTAAAGTTTATTGAGTTGTTCTGCCGTTGTATTTGCGGATCCAGGCAAGGATCACTTGTTCCAGTATTTGAAGATATTTGCAAGAAATTCCTTCATATCTGTCCTGGAGACTATGCGGTCCATAAAACCATGCTCAACCAGATATTCGGCCGTCTGGAAATCCTTGGGCAGTTCCTGCTTGATTGTCTGCTCGATGACACGGCGACCTGCGAAACCGACGAGTGCGCCAGGTTCTGCAATGTTAAGGTCTCCTACCATCGCATAGCTCGCAGACACACCTCCCATCGTCGGGTCTGTTAGAATCGATATATAGGGCAGGCCGGCCTTTCTCAGTCTTGATATGCCTGCGCAAGTTTTTGCCATCTGCATCAAAGAAACGATGCCTTCGTGCATTCTTGCTCCGCCTGACGCGGAAACTATTATGAACGGTCTTTTGCGGAGGAGGGCATATTCAGCGGCCAGCAGTATCCGCTCACCCGATCCGCTGCCAAGACTGCCACCCAGAAACCGGAAATCCATGACTGCAAGTATGACATTCCTGCTCTTAAGCTGGCCACTGACGGCGACGACGGACTCTTTAAGTCCGGTATTTTCCTTTACCTCCTTGGCTTTGTCAGCGTAACTGCCCTTAGCATCGCTGAAATTCAAGGGGTCCGTGGTCGTAACAGAGGGGTTCAATTCCACGGCCGTACCCTCATCTATGAGCATATCGATACGCTCCCAGCAGGTAAGCCGCTCATGAAAATTACATTTTGAGCAAACTTTGAGGTTCTTTTCCCATTCTTCACGATAAATGTGAGCTGTACATGACGGACAGACGTACCAAAGCTCTTTCTTTTCCGCCATCTGATTTTCAGGCTTCTTCTTATATCTACTGAACCAACCCATATTACCCTCCTGTTGATTAGGGCGCACATAATCTTGAGAAGAGAATTGATTTGCAAGCAAATAATGGCATCCATCGTGTTTTGCTTTTAGCCGAATGTTGTAAATCTATGATGATTAACGCGTTGTTGAGCTGCTTGCAAAAGGTTTGCGGAATAGACCTGAGCTTGAAACAAGCTCAGCTACAGTGAGGAAAGTTTTCCTGTTTGTAGCGGCGCATGTGTCATGCGCCGGCGAAAGAACCTGGATTTTTTGACAGAATGAACAAAATGTACATAAATTATCCTTAGCTTGATAGCAATGTGCTTCGCCCTGCATCATCTCATCAGTGATCTCTGTGTTCTCTGTGAGAGAACTCGTATGGCCTATCGGCCTCAGTTTAGGGACTTGAAGAGCAGATTCATCAAGTCGCCGTTCTTGATGGCGCCTAGACTGCCCTGTTTGCAGGCTATTTCGTCGAAAACCTTAACGGAGTCGGGTTTTTTGCCTGCAATCCTTGCGGCCACGGGGACTGGAGTCCTGGTGTGCTTGCCGGTTGCTATCGGGACCGGATGATCCGGCAGGACTACAGCGTTAAGTTCCGGTCCAAATGCAGCCAGAACGCGGCCGACAATCCTGGAATCGAAATTCTCAATGGCTCTGAGCTTATTCTTCAAATCCTGCTCGTGGGAAACTTCGTCAATTGCCTCCAGATGGAGGTAGACTAGATCATATGTTTTCAGTGCCTCTATGGCGGCATCGGCTTTTCCTTCGTAATTGGTGTCGATGTAGCCGGTGGCGCCGGGCACGGTGATAATCTTCATTCCAAGGCAGCGCCCCAGACCGACGATGACATCCACAGCGGAAATGACTGCGCCGGTGATATCATATTTCTGCGCCAGAGTCCTGAGCGAACCAGCTTTGCCTCCGCTCCATGGCCAGACGCCGTTGGCTATAGGTTTTCCGGCTGCAGCCAGGCGCCGGTTGGTAGGTGCCGCCGCCAGTATGGCCGGTGCTTCCGTCATAATCTTCCTAAGAAATGCACTTGTCGCCTCGGCTTCGGGCTCAAGAGGGGAAGGCAGGTGGTCGATGAGATGCTCTTCGTGGTTGTCGTCAGGTTTCTCGGTTTTTACCTTGTGCGAGAATTCCCTGCCGCTGAGCATCAGGATGTTTCGGTAGCTGACCCCTGGGTGAAAGCGTATGTTGCTGTTGCCGAAATTATCGTTCAGAACCTGTATCAGCTCGTTTGCATCGCTTTGTGCAATGTGTCCGCCTGAGAAATCCTTCATTACACCGTTTTCGATGGTCACAAGGTTCAGACGGAAAGCTTTGTCGTCGGGTCCAAGAGGAATCCCCCTGCCGGCGGCTTCCAGAGGGCCGCGGCCGCAGTATTCGGTTTCCAGATCACAGCCGAGTACTGACATATTCGCGACTTCACTGCTGGTTGGAAAGCCCTGTGGCAGAGTGAGCAGTGTTCCGTTTACGCCATCACGGGCGATGGAGTCCATGGCTGGGGTGTTTGCGAACTGAAGAGGGGTTTTTCCGCCCAGTTCTGCGATCGGTTCATCGGCCATTCCATCGCCAAGGAAAATAACTGTTTTATTTTTACGCATTTGCCGGAGTTTGCCAGACGAACATAAGAGTGTCAATTTTTCCTTTTTATCGGTATTAGTAAGGACAGAAAGTGCAAAAGAATGGACAGAAAGTGCATTCTAAACAGAAAAGGTATCCGCTATTGTAACGCTCTATATTGAAGATCGGTGTTGCAGTATTATTGTGGATATAGGTGTAATTCAGAAGAAGGAGATTGAAGTATGAATGGGAATCCGTTTCTTGGTGTTTTGTTTCATTGGCTTGGCGGTTTGGCTTCTGGAAGTTTCTACGTGCCTTACAAAGGTGTTCGTAAGTGGTCTTGGGAAGTATACTGGCTGGTTGGAGGCGTCTTCTCCTGGATCGTATGCCCATGGATACTTGCTTCATTGATGACTAACGATCTTATCGGGGTCCTGCGCCAGCAGTCGTTGGCGACGCTGGGGTGGACATATTTATTTGGAGCGATGTGGGGGATAGGCGGCCTTACATTCGGGCTTACGATGCGGTATTTGGGCATGTCTCTTGGTATGGGTGTAGCTTTGGGATACTGTGCTGCATTCGGGACATTGCTCCCTCCTATATTTAAGATCTTCATTCCTTCAGTCCCGGTTCCTGAGACAATCATGCAGATAGCTGCGACAAGACCCGGTATGATAACACTCGGCGGCGTTGCCGTCTGTCTGCTCGGAATCGGAATTGCAGCGCTGGCCGGGCTTACAAAGGAAAAAGAAATGCCCGCCGAGGAAAAGAAGAAGTCTATAGCTGAATTCAGCTTTTCCAAAGGTATGGTAGTTGCAACTTTCTCGGGTATCATGAGCGCCTGTTTCGCCTTTGCGCTTACCGCAAGCAATCCGATTGGTGATGCCTCCGCGGCGGCAGGGACTTCTGTCCTTTGGACCGGTTTGCCGAAACTATGCGTGGTTCTCTCCGGCGGATTCACGACCAACTTCATATGGTGTGTGTTTCTTAATTTGAAGAACAAGACCGGCTATCAGTATTTCAGCCGGACTGTCCACTCGCCAATTCCCAATCCCTCTGCGCAGAAGGCTGCGCCTGTTTCGGATAACCGCGTGCCAGTGCTCTCCAACTACCTGTTTTCGGCGTTGGCTGGTACTACATGGTATTTCCAGTTCTTCTTCTACACCATGGGTGAGACGCAGATGGGTCGGTTCGGCTTCGCCAGCTGGACTCTGCATATGGCCAGTATCATAATCTTCAGCACCATGTGGGGCTGGTATTTCCGCGAGTGGAAAGGATCCAGCAAGAAAGTACACGCGCTTATCGCCACCGGTATCCTGGCTCTCATACTTTCAACAATAATCATTGGGTACGGAACCTGGGTCAGAGGGCAGACCGGCGTATAAGATCAAGATAAATTCAAAATCTGAAATATGGAAATAAAGGTTGGAAATATCTGGAGGGTAATATGAAACGTGAGACAATGACTTCGCGTGAGCGGATGTTGACGGCGCTGGATCACAGGACTCCAGACCGTTTTCCCATAGATCTTGGCGGAAACCAGACAGGAATTCACAAGAATGCCTATTTGAGGCTGGTGAAACATCTGGGCATCAAGGATGAGCTTAAGATCTATGATGCTGTGCAGCAGCTGGCGGAGCCTTGCGAGGCGTTGCTGGAACGTTTCCATGTCGATACGCGTTATGTGTCGGCCAAATCCCCAGACAGTTGGAAAGGCGGGATTGTCAGTGCACAGCGCGACGGCCGGTCCTGGCATGATTTGACCGATGAATTCGGCGTGCGCTGGTCGATGCCTGATGATTCACCGCTATATATGGACATCACACATCATCCGCTTGCCGAGGCGACGATTAAGGATGTTGCCGGGTATGCATGGCCGAAGGGTGACGATCCATCCAGGTTTGCAGGTTTGCGGGAGAGGGCGCAGAGGATCCGGAAGGAGACTCCGTACGCGGTTGTCAGCAGGATCTCAGGCGTTGTTTATGAGTATTGCTGGTATATGCGCGGACTGGAGCAGTGGTTTTGCGACCTGATGACTGAACCGGAATTCTGCGAGGCGATGCTTGATCAGAGTCTTAAGTTCTGGACGGACTGGTTCCGTCTATTCCTGGATGAAGCCGGGGACTTGGTGGATGTCATTATGATCGGTGATGATATAGGCGGGCAGAGCGCACCTCTATTCAATCCTGAGATATACAGGAGTCTTGTAAAGCCTCGCCAAAAGAAACTTGTCCAGTACATCCGCTCAAGGACAAAGGCAAAGGTATGGTATCACACCTGCGGAGCGGTGAAGGGCTATATTCCTGACCTTATCGATAACGGTGTTCAGATTCTCAATCCGGTCCAGCTCAGCGCGACGGGCATGGATCCGGTCGAATTGAAACAGAAGTTTGGCAGTACTATGACCTTCTGGGGCGGCGGATGCGATGCGCAGAATATCCTGTCACGGACGACCCCGGATAGGGTGGCTGAGAACGTCAGGGCGAACGTGACAGAATTGAAAAAAGGCGGTGGCTACGTCTTTAATAATTGTCATAACATCCAGGGCGAAGTTCCGGCTGAGAACATCGTTGCGATGTATGATACAGCATATGAATGCAGTTTTTACGGGTGAGTGATATGAAAAAAAATAGCGCAAGTGCGGAGAAAGGCAAAGCGGCAAGTGGACGACCGCGTGTGGGGCTGTTCGGTGTCGGTTTGGACACGTACTGGGGCCAGTTTGACGGGCTTCTCGGCAGGTTGATGGGATACCAGAAGGAGATCGCCGGGAAGCTGGGCCATATGGACGTGGAGCTCGTGGATGCAGGAATGGTTGACAATCCTGACAAAGCCTGGGCAGCTGCTTCGCTTTTCAGGGAGAAGAGGGTCGATATCATCTTCCTTTACATGTCGACCTATGCGCTGTCTTCAACAGTCCTGCCGTTGGTGCAGGAAACCAAGGTTCCAGTGGTGGTGCTGAATCTCCAGCCGGTGGAACAGCTTGATTACAAGAAATTCAATGCCCTTGGGGATCGGGGTAAGATGACCGGCATATGGCTTGAGCACTGTCAGGCCTGCAGTGCTCCTGAGATCGCCTGTGTTTTTAACAGAGCAGGTATTTCATATCACCTGGTGTCCGGGTATTTGCAGGATGAGGAGGCTTGGGGTGAGATCTCTGAATGGATAGAGGCCGCTCGTGTGGCGCATGTGATGCGAGGAAATCGGGTGGGGGTTCTTGGTCACTATTATGGCGGTATGCTGGATGTGTATAGCGATTTGACACAGCAGTCCGCTGTTTTCGGCAGTCACTTCGAGACTTTGGAGATGTGCGAGCTTCACTCCCTGCGCGAGAAAATTAAAGAGGCGGAGATAGTCGCCAAGATCTCAGAATTCAGGCAGGTCTTCGATGTGTCGCCTGAGTGCGGAAAAGATGAAATTATCCGGGCGGCCAGGACTTCCTGCGCTCTTGACGCTATGGTAGAGCGGCACGGGCTTGGGTCTATGGCATACTACTATGAGAGCGTCGATGGCAATCCGTATCAGGATATTGTAACGTCCCTGATTGCCGGAAATACACTTCTTACCAGTCACGGAATCCCAGTCGCGGGAGAGTGCGAGATAAAGAATGTGCAGGCTATGAAGATCATGGCTATCCTCGGTGCGGGCGGTTCTTTTTCGGAGCTGTATCTCGCGGATTTTAAGGATGATGTTGTCTATTTGGGGCACGATGGTCCGGCACATCCGGTCATGGCCGATGGCAGGGTTGGGCTTGTGCCTCTTTCTGTCTATCACGGGAAGCCTGGTAAAGGGCTCTCCATCCAGATGACCGTGCGCAGCGGACCTGTAACATTGCTTTCTGTTGTGCAGGGCGGTGATGGAAAACTCAGTATTCTTATGGCAGAGGCGGAAAGTGTACCTGGTCCAGTCCTCAACATCGGTAATACCAATACCAGATATCGGTTCCCGCTCGGCGCGAAGGGGTTTCTTAATTCCTGGTCGAAAGTGGGTCCGGCTCATCATTGCGCTATCGGGGTTGGGCATGTTGCCGGCAAATTATCAAAACTCGCGGATCTGCTGGGTATTGAGGCAGTGAGAATTTGTTAGTTTCTTAAGAGTAGACAATTTTTAACAGGCTGAAACGAAAGGCAAGGACGCAAATATGGATATGTTGCAGGAATTAACCGGGTTGTCTCATGAATTCGGGGCGAATAGTTATGTTAAAGGCGGGGGTGGGAATACTTCTGCTAAGACGGAAGACACACTTTGGATAAAACCGTCTGGGACGACTTTGGCCAAAATCAAAAGCACAGATTTCGTTCCGCTGGAACGTAAGATGATAAGAGATATGCTGGGGTCCGAAATCTCGAATGAGGCTGGCAAGCGCGAGGAGATTGTAAAGAACGCCATGGCCGCTTCTGTCAGGAAAGGATATTCCGGCAGACCTTCGGTAGAGGCTCCACTGCATGAGCTGTTGGCTGGAAAATATGTTGTGCATACGCACCCGGAGGTTGTGAACGGAATGACCTGCTCTGTGCGAGGCAGGGAGATTTGTGCAAAGCTTTTCCCTGATGCGATGTGGGTGCCGTACATCGATCCTGGCTATACCTTGTGCTCGCAGATGAAACAGCATCTGTCAGACTTTAAAGCGGCCTCCAAGCGTGATGCCTCGGTGATCTTTCTGGAGAACCATGGGATTTTTGTCAGCGCGGATACTGCTGATCAGGTGCGGCTTCTGATGCAGGATATTATAAGTAAACTGAATGCGGAATATCTCAAATCGGGATTGTCTCTTGAACAGCAGAAGACAAAAGCAGGGGGGCTTGTTGAGGAAACAGCGCTTATCCAGTCTCTTCTGCCTGGCCATGCCAGTCATGTGGCATCCGTCAGCGGTTTCGAAGTTCCTGAGGGGCCATTGACGCCGGATCATATCGTCTATTCCAAGTCATGGCCTTATAGGGGCGCTTTGACTAAAGCCGGCCTCGATGAGTACAAGGCTAAACACGGTTATTATCCTCAAGTCGTAGTGACGAAGTCAGGTGTATATGGGCTGGGTGCCAGTCAGACTAAGGCCAGTCTGGCTCTGGAGCTGGCAATGGACGGCTCCGCGGTCCAGAGGTATGCAAGTGCTTTTGGTGGTGTTCAATATATGACGGATAGAGCCGCGAAATTCATAGAGAACTGGGAAGTGGAGTCTTACAGGCAGGCGCAGGTAGCGTAACGGAAGATTACAAATTACAGATCACAGATTACGGGCACAAAACTAAGAAAATGGAGATTGATGCTATGAAGAAAACTAATGAATACGGTTTGGCAGTGGAGCGCTATAAGAAGATAGGAATCGATGCAAGCAAGGCACTGAATGCGGCCTTGGCCGTGCCAGTGTCATTGCATTGCTGGCAGGTTGATGATGTCGTTGGTTTCGAGGTAAAAGCCGGCAGCACCAGCGGCGGTGGGATCATGGCCACTGGAAATTATCCGGGTCGGGCGCGGACCCCGGCTGAGGCCAGAGCTGATTATGAGAAAGTGTTGAGCCTCGTGCCTGGCAAGCATCGTCTCAATGTGCATGCCTTGTACGCGGATACCAATGGCAAGCAAGTCGACCGTGCTGAATTGAAGCCGGAGCATTTTGAGTCTTGGATGAAGTGGAGCAGAAGCAATGCTGTGCCGCTGGATTTCAATCCATCCTACTTTGCCCACCCGATGGCTGATTCAGGATTTACACTGTCCAGCGGAGACGAGCGAGTGAGGAAATATTGGGTGAAGCATGCGGTTGCGTCACGAAAGATTGCGGTGGCTATGGCGAAATCCAATAAGGGTGTATGCCATGTCAATCACTGGATACCGGATGGGGCCAAGGATCTGCCGGCTGATAGATGGGGATACAGGGCAAATCTTACGAAGTCGCTGGACGAGGCGATAGCAAATGAGCGGTCGGTGGATAAGAAGCTTTGTATTGATTACGTCGAAAGCAAGCTGTTCGGGATCGGCAGTGAAGAATATGTTGTCGGCTCCACGGAATACTACAGCAGTTATGCGCTCAGCAGGAAGATAGGACTGTGTATGGATATGGGGCATTATCATCCTACCGAGACCATACATGACAAAGTCAGCAGCTTCCTTCAGTTTCATCAGAGACTTCTTTTGCATGTCAGCAGGCCGATGCGCTGGGACAGTGATCATGTGGTGATATTTAACGATGACCTCAAGAATCTGTTTCTGGAGATAGCGCGTGGCAATGCCTGGAAGAAAGTGGCGATAGCCACCGATTACTTCGATGCGAGCATAAACAGAATAGCTGCCTATGCGATTGGACTTAGGGCGACCCGCAAGGCGATTCTGTTTGCGATGCTGGACCCGTCAGCCGAACTCAAGCGGCTCTACTCGTCAGGCGATAAAGCTGGATGTCTGGCGATGATGGATGAGATGAAGACCATGCCGTTTGGGGCAGTCTGGAGCGAGCTTTGCAAAAAGGCCGGTATTCCTGATGACGGCGAGTGGATGGACGAAGTCAGGAAATATGAAAAGAAAGTACTGGCAGGAAGATAAGCTGCTTGGCATAATTCCCCCATGTCTAATGTCCAAAATAAGCAAAGAACTGGGAACACATGAAAAATAAAGTATATCTGGCGGTGGATCTGGGTGCGTCCAGCGGACGAGTGATGGCGGGTGTCTATAACGGCAAGAAACTGGTGCTTGATGAGGTGAGCCGGTTTGCCGGTTACGGAATGACGCTTCCGACCGGGCTCCACTGGAATGTAACCGGGATATTCAATGAAATAAAGAACGGTATCAGGCTGGCGGTCAGCAAATACGGAAAGTCGATTGTCAGCATCGGGGTGGATACCTGGGGCGTGGATTATGGTCTTTTAGACAAAAAAGGCAGACTGCTCGGCATTCCTTTTCAGTACAGGGATTCACGGAATGACGGAATGGAAGCAAAGCTTTTCAAGAGGATATCCAAGGACCATTTATCCAACGCCACAGGCATCCAGCTCATGCCGTTCAATACATTGTTCCAGCTGTATTCTGAGGTTGTTGGCGGTTCAGCGGCACTAGCTGCAGCAGACAAGCTTCTTTTTATGCCGGATATTCTTCATTACTGGCTTTCAGGCGTAATGGTTAACGAGCTTTCCATTGCGAGTACCAGTCAGATGATGGACGTCCGTAGCAATAGATGGGCTTCGGATATCGTGAAGAAGGCTGGTATACCGGACAAACTGCTTGGCAGGATAGTTATGCCGGGTGCGGATATTGGCCCGCTTCGCAAGGAGATATGCGAAGATACGGGTGCGGGCAATAATATCAGGGTAATCGTTCCTGCCAGCCATGACACCGCAAGCGCAGTTGTTTCCGCGCCCATATCGAGCAAGGATTCGGCGTATCTGAGTTCGGGAACATGGTCGCTAATGGGTATCGAGTCGGCGCGCTGTCTGGTCAGTCCGCAGAGCCTGAGTTATGGTTTTACCAACGAAAGAGGCTTTGGCGGCTGTTACAGGATACTCAAGAATATTTCCGGGCTGTGGATCTTGCAGGAATCCAAGCGAGTTTGGGAGAAGAAAGGTGTGACGATAAGTTATTCTGAGATAGGAAAGCTTGCCGGTAATGCGAAGGGAATGGATTCCGTTGTAGATGTCAATGATCCTGTTTTTCTGAAGCCTGGAGATATGCCGGCCCGTATAAGAGAGTATTGCAGGCAGACAGGACAGAAGGTGCCCAAAGATATCGGACAGGTGGCCAGGGTTATCTTCAACAGCCTTGCCGAAAAATACAGGCAGGTGTGGAATGAGCTGAAGTCAGTCACGGGCAAAGAGTATAAGACGCTGGCGATCGTAGGCGGCGGATGCCGTGAAGAATTTCTTAATCAGCTGACGGCTGACAGCCTCGGGTGCGAGGTGACAGCGGGACCTGTCGAGGCGACGGCGTTGGGTAATGTAGTTGTCCAGATGATAGGCGCAGGGGATCTGAAGTCGCAGGACGAAGGCCGTGCGCTTATCGGCAAGTCTTTCAGTGTAAAGCGCTACACACCTAAGCGATAATAATTGAGCTTAGACTTATCTTTCTTCGGTTGGGTATTCTTATTCTAGGAGCCGCAACCCTTTGCGGCGATCGAAAAGAGTCGCCGATATGGTGATCGGCTCCCACAGTGAAGAGAAGCAACAATGGGGCATGCTTATTGTAGGAGCCGATCCCCTGATCGGCGATGTATGTCGTGTTGGCGGAAGAATCGTCGATGCGGGGATCGACTCCTACAGGGGAAAAGATCAAACATCTTTCTTGTTTCATCCTTTGGTGGCTGTATATACTTCGGCGATGAGAAAAAAGCTGAAGCATTCCGATAAACTTGCGTATTTCAAGTATATGCCGGTCAGTTCTGAGGCCGTCGCATGGGGCAGCTATGTGACCAATGCTGGCTTCACCAAGGTGGCCAAGAACTGTCAATATCCGCCGTATCAGCATCCGTCTGATCATCACTTTACCTGGGATAAAGGACGCATACTGAATCGTTATCAGATCCTATATATTGAGAGCGGGAGCGGGGTCTTTGAATCATCAGTATGCGGTACATGCAAGATCAATGCTGGTGATGCTTTTGTCCTTTTTCCAGGAGTGTGGCACAGGTACAAGCCTGATATGAAGACCGGCTGGTCGGAATATTGGCTGGAGTTTTCAGGTGAATACATCAATGGGTTGATGAAGAACAGGATATTCACTCCGGAGAAGCCGGTGATGAATGTCGGATACGATCCGGGCTTGATTCAGATATATAAGAGTATATTTGACCTGATCCGCAGGGAGCCGCCGGACTATCAGCTCCTGCTTGGGGCCAAAGTGGTGTATTTCATAGCGTATTTGCTTTCATCACAGAAGAAGATGCAGATGGTCGGTCGACCGGTAGAAGACATAATAGCAGAGGCCAAGCGGATGCTGCTGGATGGTGACGCGCGGACCCTCAGTCTCAATCAGATAGCATCAAAGCTTAAACTCAGCTTTACGGTGTTCAGGCGGCTGTTTAAGACTTACACAGGGTTTTCTCCGAGGCAGTTTGAGCTGGATGCCATGATTATCAAAGCAAAGGGCCTATTAAAGAATACCAATATGCCTGTAGGAATGATAGCGGAAGAGCTGGGCATGGAATCGATATACTATTTCTCCAGACTGTTTCATAAGAAAACAGGCATGTCTCCGATGGTGTATCGTCAGCGTTCTTTACGGTAAATAGGTGTTCGGTCTAAAAGAAAGTCCAGTCTTAAAAGGGATTGTGATATAAGGGTAACTATGAATAAAGAGAATATGGAATTAGGTAAGCAGCCGCTTGACGACATAATGGTTCAACTGTCACTTTCGAACCCGGATCTGGTCCGGGCCTCAAAGGAACATCTGACTCACAAAATGGTGCAAAAGGGCCGTAAGGGCAGGCAGTTAACACTGAATGTCCAGATGAAGATTCTTAATGCGATTAATACTGCCAGGCCTGAGGCCGGCTTGACGATAAAGTCGCTTTTTAATTATAAGGGAAGGGTCTGATTACATGATCGAATTAACGCATATCGGGGAGGCGCTGATTGCTGAAATGTTGAATTCATCTGTAAAGGTACGTGAACTGTTTTGCATTGAGAAGGGAGATATGGTTGCCGTGCCGGAAATCCCTCTCGTGAAATGCGGACAGTACGGCTTTGATGTCTCTCATAAGATCAATGTGGGGCTTCTGATCCATGATTCGCGGAAATGTCTGCCTATTGAGGCCAAATTGGGAGCTGATCGCCTGGATAGAGAATCGTTCGATAAGCGTTTTCTGCGGCCATGTGTGTCGGCACGTGAGGAGAAACGTATCACCGGGAGTATGACCGCTATTCTGGACCGGAAGATTCCAGTATCAGCAGATGAGAAAATACAGGTTGTTTACAAAGAAAACAGTTATGCGTTGACACAAGAGTGGGTGTTGGTTGTGAGAGAGAAGGTTCTTGCTTCGTGGGTCAGCAACGGCAGGCCGAGCCTTTCGCCAAATTGCAGGATCATAGCAATGGAGAATATTGTTTCAGTTTACGGCGATGCAGCCGCATTTAACGCACTGGTCTCGAAGGTAATCAGCGGTGATTATCATCGGCAATGGTTCAGCTGATTGTGTTCAGCTAGCCTTGCAAGGGCAGGCAAGGCTAGCCCTGAGCCATTCGACAGGCTCATGGTCCCGAGCACAGTCGAGGGACAAGGTGCATCAGCACCGCGTCGAAGCTTGAGCCATAAGTCCTTTTGGCTCAAGCGATGTTCTCACAGCCGCCGAAAAGCTGTACTACTATCCGTCAAAATGGTTGTTTTTCGGAGCAGATTTTTGACAGAATGAACAAAATTAACAAAATAATATCTCACCATTCTGTGCATTCTGTAAATTCTGTCGCAAACTCTTTGGTTGTGGCCCTCCTGGGCTACGTTAAGAGAACATCGGGCTACACCTTCCATGGAGTGCGGTATTCACGTGTGAGCCATTGCGGATCGCCCGTGCCACCGGTGAATTCCAATTTGGCAGGATCCCACAGCATCTTCTTGCCGTTATAGTATGCCTGATTCATCAGGTGACAGCAGATGGCAGAGCGGCCACCCACCTGTTCGCTTGTGATCGGCTTCTTACGGTCTATGATACGAGCCATGAAGTCGTTTGTGTGTGATTTGCTGTCATAGAGTTTTATCTTTGCGTCTTTGAGGAATTCTTTTTCGGCCTTCTGCACCTGTGCGGCACAGGATGTGCCGTCCTCTTTGTTTGTGAACTTGGCGATAGTCTTGCCGTCGCGTGAGAACGTGAACTTGCCGCGGTTGACCTCGACCTTGCCTTCGCTGCCGAAGAATTCAATTCCAAAGCCGTTCGTATGTGTCACTGTAATGCCGTTAGCATATACGAGCATTGCGCCTCTCTTGGCGCCGGCTTGTTCGGGTGGACGAACTTCTACAGGGCCGCTGTTATCCATTCCCAGACCCCACTGTGCGATATCAAGATGGTGTGCACCCCAGTCGGTTACCATGCCTCCTCCGAATTCACGGTAAGTCCGCCATTTGGGAAAGTGATTGTGAACGCCGCGTGGACTGAGGATGGAATTATAAGCGCGTTTTGGTGCAGGGCCAAGCCACATATCCCAGTCCAGTCCAGGCTCCATTGTTTCTTCGGCTAAATCGCAGGGTATTCCAGGGTCTCCAAACTGGCATTCTACCCGCTCTATTTTGCCGATACATCCGTTCTGAACAAGTTCGCAGGCGATTCGGAATTCCTTGGCTGAGCGCTGCATTGAGCCGGTCTGCAGGACACGCTTATTCTCGTCAACAGCCTTCATCACTTCGATGGCCTCGTGGATATTATGGGTCAGCGGTTTCTCGCAGTATACATCCTTTCCTGAGCGTAAGGCTGCCAGCGTTATAATCGCATGCCAGTGGTCAGGTGTGGCGATGCAGACGATATCGATATCCTTGCGCGCAAGCAATTCGCGGAAATCGTTGTATTCTTTGCAGTCTTCAGGACCTTGGGTCGGATTTTGTTTGTAATATTGGCTGACATTCTTTTTTGCGGCGGCCCTGCGTGTTGCGTCAACGTCGCATACTGCTAGTATCTGGACGTCCTGCCTTAGAAAGTTATTAAGGAGTCCTTGTGCTTGTGTGCCCATGCCGATGAAGCCCATGCCAGGTTGACTGTTGGGTGAGGTCTCGGCCGACCATACTCTGGAAGGTAGAATGAATGGAGCAAGTGACAGCGAGGACGCGGCTTTAATGAAGCTCCTACGGGATGTGATCATGATGCCCTTTCTGTGTTAAAAAATAATGATGTAACCATAGTACAACTGCTTGAGACATGTCTATATGTTTTGTCATGTCTGCGTGCAGATGCGTAAATCGATTGTTGCAAGAAGACGAGAGGGACGTGCAGAAGCCCGTCCCTCTGGGGGGCGGTAGTCAGTCAAGGTAGAGCCCTGATTAGGATTGTGGCCTCCACCCAGTCATTCTTAAATGTAGTTCCGGTGTCCACACCGGATCTTCAGTTGAACCGTACTGAATCGTAAGAGTTAAAGTCGAGCTTGTCTTTCGGTCCATGTTCTGAGACCTTTTTGTTGGTCGGTCCCTGGGTCGACTGTGAGTGTAATGCAGTATAGGAGAATATTATGAAGAAAGAGCTCTCGTTTATCACCGTGATCGGAATCGACAAGAAAGGCATTGTCGCGAAGATTTCGAATCTTCTTTATAAGCGCGATGTTAATATCGAGGATATTGCCCAGCAGATCATGGAAAAGCATTTTGTCATGACCATGCTGATCAACATAGCCGGTATGCGAATTCCAATTGATCAGCTGCGTTCAGAGCTTGAGAAGATCGGAAGGGATTTGAACCTGAGAATACAGCTTCAACATGAAAACATTTTTAAGATGATGCACAGGGTGTAACACTATGTCTATTACTGTCGATGAAGTCTACGAAACAGCCAAAATGACCCTGTATCAGAACTTTGATATCAGGACTACTACACTTGGGATAAATCTGAAGGATTGTGTTCATTCCGACTTTGAGAGGTTCAAGCGTAACGTATATGAGCGCATTTATGTGAACGGTCGACGGCTGATGGCCGAAGCGGCAAAGCTGGAATCCAAGTACGGCGTGCCAATTGTCAATAAGCGCATTGCCATCACGCCGGTAAGTCTGATCATGGAAACGCACGCGACCGTGGCCAAATATCTTGCCATGGCGAAGACGATCGATCGCGCGGCAAAGAAAGCCGGGATAAGTTTTGTGGGCGGGTTCGGGGCTCTCATCCAGAAAGGACTGACGAAGTCAGATGCGGTTTTGATTGCAGCGCTTCCCGAGGTACTTTCGAAGACTGATAGAGTCTGCTCTTTCTTGAATGTTGGATCCAATGTCGCTGGTCTCAATATTGATGCTATTAATATGATCGGGCCCATGCTCAAGGATACGGCGAAAAGAAGCAAGAATGCGATCGGCTGTGCCAAGTTTGTGGTTTTTGTCAATGCGCCAGAGGATAATCCGTTTATGGCTGGTGCTTTTCACGGGGTGGGTGAGCCGGATTATACGCTGAATGTAGGTATCAGCGGGCCTGGTGTTGTGCGGAGCGTTGTGGAGAAGAATCGCGATTGTAATTTCACCGAGCTTTCCGAGGTTATAAAGAAAACAACCTTCAAGATCACGCGGGCAGGTGAGCTTGTCGGTCGTGAGTTGGCCCGGAATCTTGGAATACCGTTCGGCATAGTTGACATTTCGCTTGCGTCAACTACGGCGGCAGGTGATTCCGTGGCGCGTATTTTGGAAAGCTTCGGTATTGAACGTGTAGGTGCGCATGGTTCAACCTGTGCGGTGGCACTGCTCATGGACGCTGTCAAGAAGGGCGGAGCAATGGCGAGCGGAAATATCGGGGGACTCTCTGGAACATTCATTCCTGTGAGTGAGGACCGTGGCATGATTGAGGCGGTCCTGGCCGGTGCGCTATCGCTGGATAAGCTTGAGTCACTGACGGCTGTGTGCTCGGTAGGCCTTGATATGTTTGGAATTCCGGGAAACACTCCGGTAGAGACCATAAATGCAATAATCGCTGACGAACTTGCTATCGGTGTCATTAATAATAAAACAACAGCGGTTCGTGTTATTCCTGTTCCCGGAAAGAAAGCCGGCGACCTAGTCCGTTTCGGCGGCTTATTAGGTGATGTTCCCATCATGCGGGTAAGCCGTTTTTCAGCCAGAGACTTCATGCGGCGTGGTGGCAGGTTCCCTGCGCCAGTGACCAGTATGCGGAATTAAAGTCAGGAGTAATTTCGTACCACTGTAACATATTGATTCATGCATTTGATTAAGTGGATCGAAACGATACACCACTCCGATCTTCCTTAGAGTGCTTTTTGATTTGTAAGTGCTTGTTTGTCAACGTGTAAATGGTATTAGGATGTGTTGGCACGGTTACTGCATATACCAAGCATGCAAAAAAAGGAGCATATAATGACATCAAGATATTTGGCTGGATACGCAATATTGTTAACGCTGTTAATCGGTTCGATTTCGCTTGCGGCAATTGTATCGGATCATCAAATTTCTCATGCGTCGATTATGGAGCCTGTGGTTAGCGGTACTGTTCAAGCTGCTTCGGTAGCCGTAGAGCCTCAAGTTGTCGCAGTTGAGTCGGAGAGTGAAGTGGAAACTCCAGTTCTAATGGTTTGGCGGGATGCTAAAACGGGCAAGTATATATCGCGTACTTTGAAAGAATCAGAAATTCCGTTAGCGGCAAAATAAGGTGCGGTGCTTTTTGCTGGGTTCGTATCAGTCCCGCAGAAAAGTCGGTACGTTTATTCGTCGGCCTCCTGCGAGATAATCATTACGTAATTTCGTGCGTGCCTCTGCAGCAGAATGACTGCTGGTCGCTGTTAAATATTCCAACACTATGCGGGCGGTTTCTATCATTCCGAATCCTGACAGGCCCAGAGCTTTTTCTATCTGACGGCTCAGTTGGTCAAAGGCCTTAAAAGGCGAAGACTGGTCTTCGAGTATCAGGGGGATAGTGCTTGGAAACCATTGCCGGTTTACGATGCGGTCCCAATGCATGGCAAAGCGTCTGATATTCTGCAGATAGGCTTCATCCATCGTGCTGGTGGATAGAATGTCATAAGGCGGGGTTGTGCGGAAATGCATCGCCCATTCTTGCTCATGTCTTGCAATAGGGGCGCCGTGAAGTCGCTTCAAGATGCCAACTTGTATTTCCGTGGGATGCAGTGCGATCAGCTTGTCAATTCCTGCTTCGAATGATTCCGGCGTTTCGCCTGGTAAGCCTGCAATCAAATCCGCATGCACATCGGCTTTGGCGATGTCGATGAGAAATCTTATGCCTTCTGCCGCAGCTTCAAGGTCAGCCTTGCGTCCAACGCGGGTGGCTACTTCCTTGTTAAAGGTCTGTATTCCCACCTCGATGTGAAGTCCGCCAGGCGGGAACGCGAGAATGCGCTCACGTAATTCAGTGGGCAGTCGATCAGGCGTCATTTCAAGATGGAGGCACATGCCTGATTTCCATCGGGCAAGAAAAAAGTCCAATACTGCGCAGGCGTGGTCGAGTGCCAGATTGAAGCTGCGGTCAACGAACTTGAACCTCATGGCTCCGCGGTCAAGAAGTTGGCTGAATTCCGGGAGCAGTCTATCCAGTGGAAAGTGCCGGATTCCGGGATTGATGGAGGAAATGCAGTATTCACAGCCGTAAGCACAGCCTCGGCTGGTTTCCGTATATACGATACGTTTTGCGAGATCGTGATCGCTATACTCGTTGTAGGGCAGGGCGACATCTTTCAGATCAGGCCGGGTAGACGCAATAACCGCTGGTGCCGACTGGCCAGCAAGCAGCTTCTCGCAGATACTGCCGAATAAAAGATCCGCTTCGCCACAGACCACACAATCCACTGATGCGGCAAGTTCGGATCCTGAGTCATAGCTTATTTCCGGTCCGCCCAGCACTATCGGGATTTCGGGAGCAATTGATTTAAGGTTTTTTACCAGTGCTTCCACCTGCAGGCGGTTCCAGATGTAAACGCCGATTGCAATCAGTGCCGGCTGTTGTGCCATTATCTTATCAGTAATGAAAGATGTTGTCTCCTGTAGGTTGAACTCCAGCAGGATGGAGCTGTCTCGTAAATGGCCTAAATTGGCGCGAAGACAGCGCATGCCGAGGCTGGCATGGCTGTACCGGGCGTTTATGGCTACTAGCGCAATGGTGTTCATATTCCGATAGCACTTTAACCGGCTCACGGCCTTCAAGCAAAGAGAAAGAAAGCTTGATTCAATTCCGGCATGCGAATAGTTTGCAGGAAATAGATTGACTGAATATATGAACACCAAGAAGACTGATATTCAATTGGGTAGATACAGGCATTTCAAGGGCAACGAGTACGAGGTCATTGGAACCGCAAAGCATTCTGAAACCCTGGAGGAGTATGTGATTTACAGGGCTCTTTACGGGGAAGGGGGCCAATGGATACGACCACTGCCGATGTTTTTCGAAGAAATAGAAAGAGACGGCAGAATCATCAAGCGGTTTGAATATATTGGTTAATGCCTGTGTCGTCTGGCGATAGGCAAGGACAGCATTGAATGGTCACATTTAAAATTACAGATATTCCTGAAAAGGAAGCTAAAAAGCAGACCTTTCTTGATAAGAGCGTGAGTGTGATCTCTCGCTCGGGGTTGCATCGTACAGAAGCCACGTTGATTGAGCGGCTCAAGGGCATTGAAGGGGCTCCTGCTCAGGTGCTTGTTACAGGAAGCCGTACAGGTGTGCTGGCCATGGTCGTGGCGAACCGCTGGCCCTCCGCGCAGGTGATGTGTCATGCTGTTGATGTGCACCACACAAAAAAAATGGAGCGCAATATTGCGTCTAATGCGGGAAAGGCAGTAAAGGTCACCTGTTCCGCACGGATTCCAGAGCAACCGTTTGATCTTGTCTTTTTTTCAGGCACGGATGCGACCACTACTTCGGAACTGATGCTCGATCAGCTGGAAGATATTCATGAACGTATGGCGATGGGCGGGACGTGCTGGATCGCGTACGAAGGCGACATAGGCGCATTCATGAAGCAGATCCGTCAAGTCTTTGGGAAGGCCTCTGCTGAAGTCGACCAAAAGGGGTTTATCTGTGTCCTGGCGAAAAAGACACGTCCCTTGGAAAAGCGCCGGAATTTCCGCGCGAAGTTCCCTGCATCACTGCCGGGCCTGGTGCCGATTACGCTAGCGTCACTGCCTGGTGTCTTCTGTCATCGCCGTCCTGACATGGGCGGCCTGGCTCTAGCGGAGGTGGCGGCTAAAGAAGAATCACAAATCGCCAAGCTTAAAACTAAAATCGTGGACATGGGGTGCGGCTGTGGGCTCGTAGGTATTCTGCTCGCCAGGGCGAATCCCGAAGCGAAGGTGACATTTGTGGATTCACAGAGTCGCGCGATTGAGATAACAAAACAGAATCTGGATGCGCTGGGCCTGAAGGGGCATTCGCTAGTGCTGTCGGACTCCGGAATCGACGACAAGGGCATGGATCTGTTTGTCGGCAACCCGCCTTACTATTCAGACTTCCGCATTGCTGAACTCTTTGTACAGACAGCCCGTCATGTTTTGAAGCCTGGCGGGGTGGGGATGCTTGTTGCCAAGACTGCCCCAGGTCTTGATGAATGTATTAAAACCTGTTTTACTGAAACCACCATTATTGCCCGGCGCGGCTACAGCGTCATCCGATTTGTCAAATAAAGGAGAAACTATGAAAGTCGTCGCGTTTAACGGCAGCCCGAATAGGGAGGGAAATACCTTCCAGGCTCTGCAGATGGTAACGGCGGAACTGGAGAAGGAGGCAATCGAGACCGAGATCGTGCACGTCGGCAATAAGATGATCAGGGGTTGTATTGCCTGCTACCAGTGCGTGAAAAACAAGAATGAGCAGTGCGTGCTGCCGGGTGACGAGGTCAATGAGTGGATCCAGAAGATGAAGCAGGCAGACGGCATCATCCTTGGCTCGCCGGTGCACTATTCGGCCATCGCCGGAACCATGAAATCGTTTCTGGATCGCGCTTTCTTCGTGACTGGTGTCAATGATGCCATGCTCCGTCACAAGGTTGGCGCAGCCGTGGTTGCCGTGCGGCGTTCGGGCGGAGTGCCGACCTTCGGGCAGCTGAATAACTTTCTCAACTATGCCGAAATGCTGATGCCGACCTCGAACTACTGGAACGTGATCCACGGGCGGGCACCGGGAGAGGTTAACCAGGATGTCGAGGGTGTGCAGATCATGCGGGTTCTCGGTAAGAACATGGCCTGGCTGATGAAACTGGTTGAGCACGGTAAAGGGTCGATCACCCCGCCGGAACGTGAAGCCAAAACGTTCTTCAGCTTCATCCACTGATGATTCAGGGCTTTAAAAGCAAGTGCTTTCTTTTTCTTCCTTTTCCAGTCCCGATGTTTTAAATGTCATGAAGAGAGCAAGAAAGGGCGTTGTGGCGTTTCTGTGTTAAGGATATGTCAATGAAGATAAGCAACGGCCAAGAATGCTGATACTTTAATTTTGCATCATTATAGATTAAAAATTAACCCCCGTGGAGCCCGTGGTAATGAGTTCTTTACGGCCCAGAGGGTGGCTCTGCGTGCAATATTCATGTATGAATCACTTAGCCGCCGTCACGCTTTGTGATTCAGTGCCTGTTTCTCTGCAAACAGGCGCGCGGCCCAGGACAGTGCGTTTTTCAGGATTGCTTCTTCCTTTTCAACGCGATGACGGATATCGGCGTAGATCTTGTTGTACTTTGCCAGTACTTTTCGCACGTCTTCGCCCATTTCGGCTCCCTTGAAAAGCTCCTTGTCTTTGATGCCGAAGTCTAGGTTGTGCTGTATGTGTCCCTTGTTGAGGCCGAAACCAAGGTTATAGCCTGTTAGCCGCAAACATGTGTCAGTCAGTTCATCGTTGTCGCAGAAATCCAGATACCAGATGTCGTTGTGCGATATTGAATCGAAATGCAGGAGTGAAAGTATTTTCTTCTCCGTCTCAAACAGTTCGCTGATAGTATCCAGCGGCACGCTGAAAGTTCTCAGCGCTATGACCTTCTCCAGCAGCAGTAGATAATTTTCAGGGTATGACGCCTTTCTTCCGTGCACCGGAAGCTGCATATGTTTCTGAATGTTTTGTATGTAGAGCGGATCCTTGCCGAGTATCTCGCACAATTCGTTGAAACTGTATGTAGTCATAATAAACCAAATTTTTTGTTTATACCACCTGAATATTGCACACAAAATTAAGGTACCAGATTGTCGCGTTTTAGCAAGGCATCAGGATCAGGATCACGTCCCATGAAATCCCTGAAAATATCATTGGCCTGTTTGCTGTTGCCCTTTGACAGGATGGTAGTCCTGAGCTTCATGCCGGTGCGAGTATCCATGATACCGTTCCTGGCAAATCGAGAAAATACATCAGCCTCCAGGCATTGCGCCCATTTGTAGGAGTAGTAGCCTGCAGCGTAGCCGACCGGACTGCTGAAGATGTGCTGGAATGAGAATAGGAACGATTTGGGCGCTGTCGGGCTTGGTGAAGAATACGACTTCAGAAGTCTGCGGTGCAGAGCATCAAAATCAATGCCTCTGTATTTGGGGTGTTTCATGTGAAGCTCGAGATCCATCTTGGCGTAGGCTAGCTGACGCGTGCAGGCATAGGAGGACCGGAAGTTGCGCGCCTTCAGCATCCGGGTGATTGTGGCATCATCTATAGGTTTGCCACTGTCCTTGTGCTTTGAAAGAATCTTAAGGCTTTCTGCGTTCCAGCACCAGTTCTCGAGAAGCTGTGATGGCAGTTCGACAAAGTCCCAGGCAACATTCGTTCCTGCGAGTGATGCAAACTCAACTTCAGAGAGGATTGAGTGAAGGAGGTGCCCGAACTCATGGAACAGTGTAGTCATTTCATCGTGCGTTATTCTGGCCTGCGCCTTGCCCAGCGGAGGGCTCATATTGCCGCATATGCTTGATGTATGCGGGATGAATCCCTTTGCTGAAGGTCCGCCGACTATAATGGGAGCCATCCATGCACCGCTGTGTTTGGATTCGCGCGGGTACAGGTCGAGGTAAAATGTGCCCATAAGTCTGCCGTCTTTGGCGTCGAGGATTTCGTAATATTTGACAGAATCATGCCAGGTCTCTGCCCGCTTCTTCTGGATATTGATGCTGAACAGTCTCGATGCAATCTTGAACATTCCTTTCATGACATCATCTATGCCGAAGTATTCCCGGATCTTGTCGTTATCTATATCATACCGCTCTTTCTGCATTTTCTCTGCCCAGTATAGTATTGACCATGGTGGCAGTGGGGCCAGGGTTGAGTTGCAGGCAGATGCCGCGAATGCTGCAAGGGCTTTGTTCTCTCTCTGGAATTTGCTTCGGGTTTTAGAATGCATGTTGTCAACGAAGGACAGCGCTTTTCTGCCGGTGCCGGCCATGCGGCGCTTGAGGACAAGATCTGCAAATGTCTTGAATCCCAGCAGACGCGCTTTTTCGTCACGCAGATCCAGGGTTTTCTTTATCAATTTTAAGTTGTTGTGTTTGCCTTGTCTGCCGATGTTGCTCTGGGCGGCATAGAAGATGTGTCGTATGTCGGCATCGTCGAGGTGTTGCATAACGGCTAACATAGAAGGAGCATGTAGAGTGAATCGCCAGACTTTTCGTCCTTCTTTGTGTAGGCCTTTGTGCCCTGCTGATTCCCACGCGGCAGTTCGGGCAGAGTCCGGCAGTCCTTTCAGCTTTGTTTCGTCGGTGATCACATACTCCCACGCATTTGTGGCATCCATCACATTTTCTGTGAATATTCTGGTGGTACGCGTGAGCGCTGCATTGATCTTGCGAAGCCGGAGTTTCTTGGCATTTGGCAGATCTGCTCCGTTAATTTCAAAATCCATCATAAATTCGGAAAGCAGACGTTTGCGTATGCCGGCAAGTTTCCTGGCTGCGCTGGATGCAGAGAAATCCTTGATGGCCTGCCAGAGTTTTTTGTTCTGGGGGATTGATGAATGGAAATCCGATACTTTTGGAAGCATCTTGTTGTGAGCGTCGCGAAGCTCTTTGGAATCTTTAACAGAGCTGAGGTGGCACACAAGCGCCCATGCTTGTTCCAGAGGCTGCAAAGCCTCTTCCAGCGCTGCGACGGTATTTTCAAAAGTGCGCTGATGTGTTTTTATCCTGCATATATCTGCAATAGCCCGTTTAGCGTCAGCGATGGCAATGGTAATGTCAGCCTCTATGTGTTCGTGCCCAAGCTGGCTCCATTGTATTGGGCGTCCGGGGTTCAGGTATGGATGATTGATGTCTTTTTTCATGCGCGGGATCGTATAATATCACCGTGACTTTCGACAATCATTTATTCCACAGTTGAATTCCATTGTGGATGTGTAATACTTCTACATAATATTTCAAATTAACCGAGAATACATGAAGTCAATGTTCATACCGCAGCCCAAGAAGATAAGGACGTCAGCAGGTTCGTATACACTGCCTATCAGGCCGGTGATATACCTTCCTGCCCGTGAATTGATGCAGGCGGTTTCCTTTTTGCAGTCAAAATTGAGTGCAATATGTACTTCAAGCTTTCTGGATGCTGATATTCAGATCGAGCTGTCTTTCACGAAGCGCGGATCTGACGGGTATATCCTTGAGCTGACGCCTGCTCGGATCATTATCAGGGCGTCTGCTCCTTCTGGAGTCTTTTACGCCTGCCAGACTCTTCTGCAGCTGATTGAATGCAGTGCTTCAAAATCAATTCCATGCTGTATTATTGAGGATTGGCCTGATTTTCAGGTGCGCGGCATATATTATGATATTTCAAGGGGACGCATACCGAAGATCGAACGGTTAAAGGAACAGATAGATATTCTGTCGCGGCACAAGATCAATCAATATCAGCTTTATTTCGAGCATGTATTCAGGTTTAAGAAGTATCCGGAAATATGGCGCGGTCGCGGGTGTCTTACTGCCGAAGACATCCATGATCTGGACGAATATTGTAGTGAAAGGTTTGTGGAGTTGGTTCCTTCTTTTGCCAGCTTCGGGCATATGGCAAACATATTGAACCAAAAGCGGTTCAGGGGTTTGGCTGAGGATCTGTGTCGTCTGGAATATCAAAGCCCTGATGCCGATAAACTGGCGGATTGGAAAAAGCGTAAGGGCGCGAGTCTGGCGCCGGCTAATCCCGGTAGTTATAAGCTTCTTGAGGAGCTGTTCGCGGAATTTCTGCCTGCCTTTTCGTCAAATAAGTTCAATATCTGCTGTGATGAGACTTTTGATCTGGGCCTTGGGCAAAGCTATCAGCTTGCGCAGAGAAAGGGCAGGGGGCGTCTGTATCTGGACCACATTCTGCGCCTCAGAGAACTTGCCGGAAAATATGGCAAGAAGATTATGTTCTGGGGTGATATAATTCACAAGTATCCGGAACTGATTCAGGAAATACCGAAAGATGTGACAGTTCTTGACTGGGGTTATGATCATAACACGGATTACAAGAGGGTTGCCCGTTTTAAGAAGGCCGGCCTGAGATTCTATGCCTGTCCTGGAACATCGTCCTGGGTGTCGCTATTTCCCAGAATCCATGAAGCAGAGGACAATATATCAGGATTTGCTAAAGAAGCTTTGAAGCACGGTGCTGACGGGCTGATGGTAACGGATTGGGGCGATGGCGGCCATTATAACTTCATGGAATATTCCTGGCCCGGGTATCTGTATGGTGCCGAACAGGCATGGAACACGTCTTCGGACAGGCATGATTTTGCTGAACGTTTTGCGTGTATGTTTATAAAGACTAAAGATCGTCGCTTCGCCGGGGCTTTTCGCGATCTTGGTGCAGTAGCGCATATCAGCGCGGATGCATGGTATCAGAGCATATGGGCGCATATCTTTTTTGCGTGGCCCGGCGATAAAGTGCTTTCGCATTGTGAGCGGACGGCGTGGGTGTTCGATAAGAACGCTATACGGAAGCGGAAGATCATGTTTGATGAGAGATATGCCAAGCTGTTGATGAAAAAGCTGCTAAGGATACGTGCTGTATTTGCATGCGTCTCGAAGGAAAAATGCACTGACCCTTATGGATTACTGCCTTTTTGGATATTTGCCGTTGATTCCATGGTGCATGCTGTCAATAAACTGGCGCTCATGGATGGGTTGACTGAACGGAATTGCCGGGCTCTATTGAAAGAGGTTAAGTCGTTGAAAAAAAGATTCCTAAAACTATGGAATGCCCGGAATTCACCATCGGAAATTTGTATTGCTCTTGGCCGGTATGATAGGTATATCTCAATATTGAGAACTAAATTTCTGAGATAAAGTTTATTAAAAAAATGAGTAGCGTACCCAATATTCTTGTTGTCGATGATGAAAAGAGCCTTGCTGGCGTTTTGCAGACGCTTCTCAAGACAAAGGGATATAACGTAATCACATCGAATGACGGAAACCAGGCCAAGGAAATCATCATGAGTAATGACATTGATTTGATGATCTCAGATATACGTATGTCGCCCGTAAACGGAATTGAATTGCTTGGATTTGCCAAGAAGGCTAAGCCGGATATGGTTGTGCTGATGTTGACGGCTTTCAGTTCGATTAACACGGCCATTGAATCACTGAAGCTTGGTGCCTTTGATTATCTCACAAAGCCGTTCAAGGTTGATGACATGCTTATGACAATCGAAAGGGCGCTGGAATATCGTAAGGCCCTGGCGGCCAAGGGTGATAAACTGCAGGCTCCTGAGGCCAAATACTTCATACATAACCTCATCGCAGAGAGTCGGGACATGCAGGAAGTATGCATGATGATAGAGAAGATAGCGCCTACTGATTCTGCGGTTCTTGTTATAGGCGGGGTTGGCGTTGGCAAGAGTGCGATTGCTCGTGCCATACACGAAATGAGCCCGCGGAAGACGCGACAGTTCCTGTCTATCAACTGTGCAACATTGCCTGAGCCAGTGCTGGAAGCTGAACTTTATGGGTTTGTAAGGGGTAGTGTGAGTTCGCCGACCCCGAATAAGCAGGGGCTTTTAGAGATGGTGCATGGCGGTACGTTATTCATAGAGGAAATCGGCTTAATGCCTGCAAAAATACAGGATATGTTTATTAAGACCATTATGGAGAAGTCAATCAAGAGGGTTGGCGGCAATGACAATATGCCTGTGGATGTGCGGATCATTGCGGCCAATAACTCGGATATTAAGGCGCTTGTAGATGCCGGTGACTTTAGACATGATCTTTACAGTAGATTAAGCATCATAAAGATGGAAATCAAACCGCTTGCGGAGCGTATTGATGATGTTCTGCCGATAGCCGTCTCGATCGTCCATGAGTTATCACTCGGCGGCAAGCCACTGACGCTTGATCCGGATGCGTGTGCCGTGCTGTATTCATATTCCTGGCCCGGCAATGTCAAGGAAATGGAGAACGTTCTTAAGAATGCTTCTAAATTGGCCGTTGACGGTGTCATTACTAAAGAACACCTTCCCGTCCATATTTCTTCCGTAAAGATCAAGACGGCGTCTCATACTGCATTGCAGAAGCTGGAGGCTTACAAGGGTAGGTTCCTGAAGGCTTATTTAAGTGCCAAGGTCGGCAAAGGTTAATCGAGAGATCGCACGATCGCCCCTACACTTTAAAGAAGAGCAAAATATAGTGCATTGCCATGGAGTAGATAATGATGGTGATTACACAGGCAGTAAGAGCCTTGAATATCAGTCTGATGCTGGATTTGAAGTAGTCGCGCGTGACTATCAGGCATAGGTGAACCGGCGAGAGAATTATTCCCATGTATCCTACACTGTAGGCCAGAACCAACGTTGCCAGCGGAGGCAGCAGGTCCGGCTGTGCCTGCATGAGCCCGACCACCAGAGGGAAAGAAGTCCCTGCGAATCCAACGGTTATTCCAGTGACCATGCCGGCCATGAATGGCAAAGTCATCACCACTAGAGTCAGAGGGATTCCGCTTCCTGCGAGTTCGCCGCTGGCCACAGGCAGAAGGCCCGAATGTGCCAGCATTTCTTTGAATATCATCACCCCTGCTATAGAGAATTGCAGGCTGATCGCCTTCTTTTCGACAAGGGATGAAAAGATCTTATGCGAGAGCTGTTCCCCTTTTTTCATTCGGCGATATCTGTCAGCTAGAACTACCAGCAGGCCTATGAGCAGTCCGAAAATGCTGGATATATTCCTTTCGGACGTCTCGCTGATGCCGGGAAGAATACTTCTGACTACCTGCGGCATGAGAAAGAACGAAAGTATGACTATAACCAATGGGCTGAAGATCAGCAGTGCCCTGCCGTAGGTCCCTTCGTCAATGTGTGGGACCTCTGATAGAGCCTTTGCGTTCGGACGAACGAGAAAGAAGTATCCGGCTGTAAGTGCTGCCAAGGTGAAGGTGCACTGGGTGAGTATGAATTTCCACATCGGAATTGTGAATAACGACATGCCGATAAGGACTCCAGGGTAAAGCGGCCACCAGTATTCCCAGATGTGCCGGAACCAGTAGTTCACTGCCGCTTTCCATTCCGGGGTAGCCTTGATTTTGTTGCCGGCTTCGTCGACGAACGGGGCTGACAGCAGAGCGCCAGCCGGCATTGGGATTAGCCCGAGTATGGCGGGAAGGGCAATCACAGAAGCTACGCCGCCGTGCCGGCCGCCCCATCGCCTTGCAGCGTTAAGCATTTCCTCGGCATTGCCGTCGGATGTCATAAATCTGCCTATTTCTAGAACCAGTGCCATGATTATCATCAGAAACCAGAGGTCAGGTGACTGGGCCGATGCATAAAGGTTGGAAATAGCATCCGGCAGGGCGATGCCCGCCCACAAGTTCAGCGCCACTCCTGCCAGAACCAGGACGAGACCGAGATGCATTTTCATCCTGTCCAGCAGAAGCATGAATGCAAACACTGTTATGATTTTACAAATCGCTGGCATATGTCTTGTGGTGAGTAGTCAGTAATCGGTGGTCAGTGGCTGAGTCGTTGAAATTTGATACCGGCTTTTTTAAAGAGTGCCTTTATCTGAATGTGGAACTCGTATTCCTTATCGTAAACGACTCTTTTTATACCGGAATTGATAATCATCTTTGCGCATATCAAGCAGGGGCTGAGTGTGGAGTACATGGTTGAATCTTTCAGTGCAATGCCGTGATAAGCGGCTTGAGTGATAGCGTTTTCCTCGGCATGGGAGCATACGCATTCGCTGAGTTCTTTCCCCGACGGCGAGTTGCCGGCACAGCGTTTGCATCCTCCTTCGTCGCAATTAGTAATGCCGCGCGGGGTTCCGTTATAGCCGGTAGAGATTATCCTGTTGTCCTTGACGATAACCGCGGCGACTTTTCGTCTCCGGCAATTTCCCCTGGCTGATACTGCTGTGGCAATATCGATAAAATATCTGTCCCAACCGGGTCTAGTTATCTTTTTCATGTCTTCAGAATGCAATATACGGCAATCAGTGTCAAGTTGCAGGTACTTGCGGTGCACTGCCATTTTATCGGTAGCAGCGAAACCGGACGGTGAGCCGTTCTGCATGAGAATATCTACAAATATGTCTTGCGCCCCAACACGTTATAGTCCGAGTTAAGGATTGCGTTAGAAGAAGCGTTTTGTCATTCTTTCCCGCATTGAAATGCGCTTATCCCTGCAGGTTCAACGGACATGAGTCCGTGTCCGCTCGAAATGCGGTTTCTTGTCAAGAAAACGATCAAACTGTTTGCTGGTATTGTGAGAATATGAGTAAAAATAAAATAGCTTTTGTTTGTCCCAGATATCCGGAAAGTGGAACGGTCGGCGGTGCGGAAACGCTTATGAAGAATCTTGCCGAGCGTGCGGCAGAGTCAGGAATGGATGTGACGTTTCTGGCCACATGCGCCAAAAGCCATTTCACCTGGAAAAATGAACTGCCAGCCGGATTGCGGCGAATCGGTAAAGTCGATGTACGTCTTTTTTCCGTGGATTCAGAACGGGATGTTTCCTCATTTCTGTCGATCCAGTCGCGGCTGGGTCGCGGTGTGGATCTTTCGATTGAAGAAGAACGGCTTTGGGTCACTAACAGCGTCAATAGTACGGCGTTGTGCAATTATATCCGTGAACATGGTGCTGAATTTGACCGTATTATCCTTGGTCCTTACCTTTTCGGCCTGATTTTCTTTGCCAGCCAGATCCTGCCGGAGAAAAGCCTGCTTGTGCCGTGTCTGCACGATGAGCCTTTTGCGTATCTCAAGATCATGCATGAGATGTTCGGTAAAGTCCGCGGTTTCCTGTTTAACAGCGAACCGGAAAAAGATCTTGCCCGGCGGATATACGGTTTGCCGGAAGCACGCTGTGCTGTCGTCGGGATGGGGCTTGACTCTTTTGATGCCGATCCTGCTGCCTTTGCCGCCAGGCACGGTATTAAACAGCCGTATGTCATGTATGCTGGACGGCGGGAAGGCGGTAAAGGTACGCCGCTTCTAACCGATTATGTTAACGCTTTCCGTAATCGTACGGGAATTGATGTCAAGCTGGTATTTACCGGCAGTGGCCCGATCGAAGCCCCGCCGGAAATGGCCCCGCATATCCTGGACTTTGGTTTTGTTTCCGAGCAGGAAAAGCATGAGGCTATGGCTGGCGCCCTGGCGTTTATCCATCCCTCGGTATTTGAAAGTTTTGGGATTGTGCTGCTGGAATCATTTCTTGCCGGGGCACCTGCGCTGGTTCACTCGGGTGGCGAAGTCTTGAAGTGGCAGTGTCAACGAAGCAATGCAGGATTCTGGTTCGGATTGTATCCAGAGTTCGAAGAGGAATTGCTCATGCTGGTGCGCAATAAAGAATTGCGCCGTGCAATGGGAGAAAATGGGCGTAAATACGTGCTGAGCCAATACTCCTGGGCGGCGGTTGAAAAAAGGTTTGAGCAGGCCTTGTTGATGTAAATTGAACTTAAATGTTTTTTTATTTATCCTGCGTCTCTATGGGAATTAAATTTATGGAACAGCAAATTCAAAGTCAGATACCCGGCTATACGATCAGCGAAGTCCTGCTGGAGGATTTTCTGGGTGTTCTGTATCGAGCCAGAAACGATGCCACTAATGGCGATGTCTATTTGCGAGTTCTGCCTGGGTGGGTCGTGGCAATAGATGAATGCAATGACCGGTTCACGGTGGATATCAATCTGGGCAGTATACTCAAGCACGTTAACATTAGTTCCATTATCACCGGCGGCGTGCATGAGGGCTGTCCGTATTATATCTATGATAAGTCTGAAGGCTATACTGTTGCGGATTGGGTAAAAAGGAAGCAGAGGCTTGCTGAAGGTGACTCTCTGGCTGTCATAGAGATGGCAGCCTGTGGATTGAACTATGCGTCAAATGTCTTTAAGATATCGCACGGCGGCATTAACCCTGATAATCTGCATATTGCCGCAGACGGCAATATCAAGATCTCAGAATTCTTCTCTTTTGTGCCGCTTACGCTGGCAAGAATAGATGTCGCTTTCGGCTCGCGTCTGAACTTTGTTGCACCGGAGATATTAGGAGGGATGGCGGTTGCCACGCCTGCCTCCGACATGTTCTCGTTCGGGGCGTCCTTGTTCTATATGACCACGGGCCAGCTCCCTTTCGGCAGTGGTTCTGATGATGAACTGAAGGATCAGGTAATCAATTATGAAAAAGATCCGGCAGATTTTAATTCTGACATCTCTGCTCCGACAAGGTCTTTGATAAAGCGCCTGATGGCAAAAAAGCCTTCCGACAGGTTTACCAAGGTCCGCGATGGCCTTGATGCCATCCGCAGTGTTATGGCAGGTAAGACAGTTTAGGAAGCAGTATATCTGTGCTCTTTTTTATCCCTATGGGGCGTACGCGCCCGACTGTATTTCAGCGGTTCAGTGGATATTTGACGGAATGAGAGAAATCTACAAAACGGTTGTGAATGGTTTGGCCTTGATGACTTGGTCCATATGCTTAAGGGTTATGGCCTGCGGTCTGTCTGTCTTGTCTATCACTCCTCGAGCCATTGCCGGTAATGTAGAGGATGTTGCTGATGGGACAGTCGTTCACCTCAAGGTGTTTGAGCTGCCTGATGCGAGCCGACGCGAGGCGCCGATCCAGGCGGATTGCGCGGTTGTCCGTGAATTCCAGCGTGTCTATCCGCAGATTATCAAGGACAGATATAAGGCGAAATATTCCTCGAATAAAGCGCGCTATGGGTCACACGATTGGGGCAGGGTGAGGCTGGAGCTCCATCAGTATTCCGGCATAAAGATAGGCAATCTCGGCGGCCATCTTGGGATGGGTAATCTCATGGCTATCGCCGGACGTGTAGCGCCTGATGTGATGTATGTCAACTTCCGCCAATCGGGAACTTATATCTCCAAAGGGTTCCTTTATCCTCTGGATGATCCGGCTGATGGCTATTTCGGCTCGCTTTCAAGCGAGGAGAAAAAATTCAGGATCAATGAGAAGCTTTATCCTGTGATAAAGAGGGCTGGTGCTGAGGGGCTTGAGCGGATTTGGACCATGCCATATGGCGGCGCACTTGGGAAAGTCATCATTTATCGGAAAGATATTTTTGACCAGGCAGGTGTTCCTTATCCGACTGCTGATTGGAATTGGGATGATCTCATCAGGATCTGCAGAAAACTCTCAGATCCGGCTAATGGTGTATATGGGATTCTGATCAACCGGAGCCGGCACGAAGCAGCATACTGGCTAAGCTTTCTGTGGTCTGCCGGCGGTGAAGTCCTTGAAAAGACCGCCGACGGTCATGTCAAGGCCATCTATGATACGCCCGAAGCCGCAAAGGCGCTGGATTTCTATACGCGGCTTTGCGCCGAGCCATGGACCGACAAAAATGGCCGGCAGAGATACGGCTATGCCTACCGTGACCCTGCCACGGCAGTGGGAAAGTGGGAGCGTGGCGAGATCGCGATGATGTTCGAGTATATCGATGAGAAGATGTTTGCTTCAATCAATCCAGATCTGACCGGCATGGTTCCTGTGTCTAAAGGCCCGACCGGCAAAAGGGCAGGCGAACTTAACAGCAGGATGATGGGCGTCTTTGCCGGAATCGAGGACCCGGTTGTCCGTGATGCCGCATGGGAATATATCAAGTTCTACGACAGTATCGATGCCGCACGCATCAGGACGAAGATCCTGGTCGAAGGCGGATATGGCCGATTCCTTAATCCGCTTTATCTTAAAATGTTTGGCTATGATGATGTCATAAAACTATCGCCGGAAGGCTGGTCGGATTGTTTTAGTATTGCGGTTTCTTCAGGCCGGCCCGAGCCATACGAGGAAAATTGCAGTGCGATTTACGAAGTGATGAGCCGGCCGCTTGAAGATGCCCGGGAGCGGATGATTGCCGGAAGCCTGCCCGACGATGAGGTTGCTCGCCAAGGGATTATGAAGGGTATGTTGTCACTTTCCACGGGTAAAGCCAATGCCGAGACTTTCGGTAATCTTCCCGAAAGAGATCGCATGATACGAAGATGGACTGCCCTCGCTGCCTTAATCACGATGTGCCTTGTATTCTGGCTGATGCTTCTGCGTGTTGTCCGGTCGTTCACGCCGCCGACTGTTGCAGGAATGCAGACCGGTTGGCATTTTCGGAAATATGCCTGGGCGTATTTCCTTCTAGTACCTGCGGCCGGAACGGTATTCTTGTGGCAGTATTTGCCGTTGTTAAAGGGCCTGCTTATTGCATTCCAGGATTATAATGTCATGGGTTCGTCCAAGTGGGTCTGGTTGGATAACTTCGGCGATGTTCTGTGGTCAATGGAGTGGTGGCTTTCCCTGTGGAATTCTTTGAGATACAGTTTTCTGGTAATAGCGCTTACATTTCTGCCGCCTATTGTTCTGGCAATATTTCTGCAGGAGATACCGGCCGGCAGAATGTTTTTCCGGAGCGTTTACTATCTGCCAGCTGTGATATCAGGACTTGTGACCATCCTTCTCTGGAAATCGTTCTACGATCCTGATGAGAGCGGTGCGCTCAATGCGATACTGATGCAGATTCCTGCCGCTGTGTTTCTGATTGTAGGCATTCTTCTTCTGGTGGTCTCTTATATGTTTGCCCGGCGCTTGTTTCAACATCATGCAAAGTTGTGGGGTATGATAGTGCTGGCGGCTGGTGTGCTGGCGGCCGGAACTGTCATTAAGGTAGCGCTCCCGATAATCTCAGATTCAGGCCAACCTCTTCTGCAGAGCCTGTTCTCCACGCTTAACAAGCCCTATCGCTGGCTGGAGAGTCCTGACACAGCGATGCTGGGCTGTGTCCTCCCAATGGTCTGGGCCGGGATAGGCCCGGGCTGTCTCATCTACCTCGCAGCTTTGTTGAGCATTCCCGATGATATGTACGAAGTGGCGGATATCGACGGTGCTACGTTCATCGACAAGATCCTCTTCGTTGTGTTTCCCATGCTCAAAGCCTTGATCATCATCAATTTCATAGGTGTGTTCATCGGGTCATGGAATGCCGCCGCTAATATACTGGCTATGACCGGCGGCGTTGCCGGTACAGATGTCGCCGGTCTGCACATTTTCTTCGAAGCGTTTGTTTATCTGCGGTTCGGCCCTGCAACGGCAATGGCCTGGGTGCTGGGCTTTATCCTGATAGGGTTTACAGTCAATCAGCTCAAGATGCTGTCGAAGATGGAATTCAAAACATCGGATAAAATGTGATGATTAGAAATTATGAATTACGAATTAATAATTACTAATTTACAAGCGTGCCGAGCATAATTGGATGATAAGAAAATATTAATTGGTAATTAGTAATTACTAATTATTGTTATGTCTATAATCGGAAAAACTGGAAGAAGAAGCGCGAAAATCATGCTCCTGTTGAGCATGATCTATATGCTTTTGACGCTTGGCGCTGTGACGATGGTCTACCCGTTTCTGATTATGCTCTCTGGCAGTGTCAAAAGCAGTGTGGACTCCCGCGAATACGACCTGTACCCAAGATACCTGCATGATGACGCTTCGCTATACAGGAAGCACATGGAAGGATTCTTCAATGAATCGGTTGTCACAATGCGGGAGGTTTATGGCGTTGATAATCTGACATTCAAGGATGTTAAACGGCCTTCTGTCTGTAGCAACCCGGCCTTGCTGGCTGAATGGAATGAGTTCTTGGCAAAAGAGAAGCTCCCGGCCTACATGTTCAGCTGCGGTTATATAGATGCGCGTGAATCCAAGGTTGTCCCGGCCGGTCAGCGCAGATTCCGTGACTATGTCTCAAAGAAATATTCCGGCGACATTGGGTCAGTCAATAGCGCACTCGATACGCATTTCTCAGGCTGGAACTGGTATTTCGAATCCACTGCTGGCGATAGGTCGCTGATCCTCGGCCAGGAATGTCTGCCGCGCTATGTCAGGCAGGCGTCCGGTAAGTTTGCCGCTGAGTTCGATCTGTTTAAGCTGAGCCAGCCGTTAGAGAGCAGATATTACCTAAGTGTGGAAGGTTTCTACCGGGAACGCTATATCAAGGCCCGGTACTCCAACGATATTGGCCGCTACAACAAGGCGCACAAAACTGCCTATAAATCTTATTCTGAAGTCCGCCTCGCGGACTTCGCTCCGAAAGGTGCAGGCCTTTCGGATTGGGAGGATTTTGTGCGCAATACACTCAACCCGCTTTGGGTCAGAGTGTCAGATGTGGCTCGTTCCGATTATGCGGAATACGTGATTTGTAAATACGGCGGACTTGCGCAGGCGGGTAGGGCTCATGGCCGGAATTACAGTGGGCCTGTTGAAGTTAGGATTCCAGATCCTGCATCGGCGTCAAGCAGCGAGCTTTCCGACTTTGAGCTTTATCTTTCCGGCTGGACAGATAAGGCTTCCGGCAGAGTGTTCGTGGCCCCATTGCAGGCGATCAATATTGAGTCTCCCGAGTCCAGATTCCGCAGGTTTCTGACGAATAAATATACAATCAATGACGATGTGCCGATTTTCACCCTTGCTGGCTACCAGAATGCTGATGGGATATATCCGCCACAGAGGGACATGCATTATGCGGCATTCCTTAAGAACAAAAGCGAGATCAGGCGAGAATTCCTTTCTCGTAATTACCGGACAGTGCTCGATTATATGGTGTTCCACGGGCGCGGGGTTTGGAACACGGTCTGGTACTGCTTTCTGGCGGTTGTGCTGGCGCTGATAGTGAATCCGATGGCGGCATATGCGCTGAGCCGGTACAAACTTCCGACCTCCTACAAAATCCTTCTGTTCCTTATGCTGACGATGGCATTCCCGCCGATGGTGACACAGATACCGGTTTTTCTGATGCTCAGGGAATTTGGCCTGCTGAACACATTTGCGGCACTGCTGCTTCCGGGTCTTGCCAGCGGATACTCGATATTTCTTCTGAAAGGTTTCTTTGATTCACTCCCGCGTGAGTTGTACGAGAGTGCGCAGATCGACGGGGCGGGTGAGTGGACGATGTTCTGGCATATCACAATGAGCCTGTCGAAGCCTATCCTGTCGGTCATAGCTCTGCATGCTTTTACGCTGGCATACGGGAACTTCATGTTTGCGCTGCTTATCTGCCAGGATGAGCGTATGTGGACGCTTATGGTGTGGCTGTATCAGCTCCAGCAGAGATGCTCTCAGCCGGTGGTGTACGCGTCATTGATCATAGCGGCCATTCCGACGTTTGTGATATTTGTCTTCTGCCAGAAGATCATCATGCGCGGGATAGTGATCCCCAGTGAGAAATAGACGCCACATCATGCGATATGGCTGTGATGTTAAAAGTTAAAGGTTACATGTAAAAGAGGGCGCTTTGCAGACCTGCCGGGTTTGACCCCTGCGACCTTGTGTCGCAGGTGAACAAGACTGTTGCCCAAAGCAAATCAACCTTCGGGGTTGATTTGCCAACTGTCTTATTCACCTGCCGGTCAAGCCGGCAGGGGTTCCAGGCAGAGCTGCAATGCACCCTGTAAAATGTAAAAGACATCAGGCCTCTTATTGTTTGACACCGCTCGCCCAGTTTGGTTCTGTAGGCAATTCACAAAACGAACAAAGGAGAGTATCAGTATGCAAAAGATTATGATTGGTTTGTTAGCTACGCTGGTTGCCCCGTTTCTGGTCATGGCCGCAGATAAGGATCCTTCGGCGCCAGCCGCTAATGCAATGGAAAAGTTTCAGCAGGTCATGAGCAAACAGTCACTGACGGCAAAGGTCGTCATGACGATGACCGGCTCAGCGCGCGCGTCAAAAACAGGACCAATGGAGTTTCAAATGGCAATCAGCAAAGGCAAGGCCAGGATGGATATGGATATTGGCAAAATGGCCAGCGCCTCCGGAGCACCTGCCGGCGCCATGCCGCCCGGACTCGACAAGATGGTCATGATTACCCGCCCTGACAAGAAGGTTGTTTACCACGTAATGCCCGGCCTCAAGGCCTACGCTCAAATCGCCATACCGGACGCAAAGGCCTCTGGCACCGAAGCACCGAAGATTGACCGCAAGGTTCTGGGCACGGAGAAAGTGGACAAATACAACTGCGAAAAAGTGCTCAACATCGCTACTGCTAAGGACGGAACAAAAACCGAAGTCACCACCTGGGAAGCAAAGGAACTTAAAGGCATGCCCGTGAAGGTGGTAACGACCACTGGCGAAGGAACAGCGACAATGCTCTTCCGTGACATCAACACCGCAACCCCTGCCGACTCCCTCTTCGAGCCGCCAGCCGGTGCAACCAAATACGGATCAATGCAGGAAATGATGATGAGCGGTATGATGAAAATGATGCAGGGCATGGGCAATTAACGAGCCCGATATTCTCTTAACGTAGCCCATGAGGGCCACAACCAAAGAGATTTCGACAGAATTATCAGAATGTACAGAATGGGATGATAATATTTTGTTAATTTTGTTCATTCTGTCAAAAATCTTTGCAGAAAAACAAATATTTGACGGATAGTAGTACAGCTTTGAGAATGCTTACAGTTTGGGTGTGGGCAAAGCCATCTTTGGAGATATTAGGATAATATGAGTGAATTCAGCTTGAGTGGAAGACCTTTTGTGGCCCTATGTGATCTGTTAAAACTTCGGGAACTGTGTGACAGTGGTGGGGCGGCAAAGACCGTTATTGGGCACGGCAAGGTGCGAGTTAACGGGGCAGTGGAGTTGCGCAAGCGCTGTAAGATACTTCCCGGACAGACGGTTGAGTTTGGCGGGAAGACGATCTCGGTGGTGAAGTAAAGAATGTCAATTAATTCCGGCCTATGGCAATACACAGATCGGGTGCAAGATGATCAACAAGCCCAATGAACAGGAATTAGAGTTTCCACTGCTGTGTCATTTTAGAGTGATCACCGATAACCTGGACAATATGCATTTTGTAATTGAGACGGTTTTGCTCGAACTCGGCATAACGAGCCCTGTAGAGAAAGTGAACACATCCGGCGGGGGTAAGTACATCAGTTTTAACATAAGCACCATGGTTGAATCGTCTGAAAAAATGAAAAAAATAGATCAGGAGCTGCGCCTGATTCAGGGCGTCAAGATGGTGATGTAGTGTCATTTCTGGCAACGTCTATATCTCCATCGTTCCGCGGCAGTCAGGATAGATTGAACAGCCGTAAAAAGATTTCCCGGTATTTATACCCTTCCTCGCCGTGCGCAGCATCATCGGTGAATTGCAGAGCGGGCATAGAGGGAGAGGGGGATAGGGAGGATGCGAGGACGGAGATGACAGTGATGACGGAGACGACGGAATATCTGACGACGGGATGGAAGACGAGGACAATATAAAAGCCTTCCTTGCGGCGGTCATCCGCTCGCGGATTCCGCCTTTCTGCAGAAAATCCTGCTCCAGCCGCTTTATCTGCCTGTTCAGCATGTAGCAGGCCTGCAGTATCAGATGTCGGATGGTATTTGCAGAAATTTCCGCCGACTCATTCTCTATCAGTTCTGCATATTCGGCATAAACATCCGGAACACGCCTCGACAACTCTGTTAGGCGTAGCGCAGAATTATAATCCTTATGCCACGCTGGCAACTTCCGCAGTCGCAGAAAATCTTCGTAATCTTCCTGCAGTTCTCCGAGGCTTGCGCGTGCAACATTTGTCAGGTGTATTTCCGTTTGCTTTGATGTGGCTGATGCTAGGGAACCCTCAGCTATGTTCTGCTTTCCGCTCCGTGCCGCCTGCTCCATCTGATCGGTCTGTCTTCGATCATGTCTGAAAAACCGTTTACAGAAATACACCGTTGCGTCATAGATGATAACCGTTTTCCTGTATGAAACGAGATTCCTGTATCCGCCGTTATCAGGGATGAATCCTGCATCCATTATTCGCCTCCTTTGACTATAACAAAGAAGGCTGAAATGTATCATTTGGTGGAATTTCTGTATGTAGGGTTTTTTCTTACATTGCTCAACTGCTTGTCATCCACGTCATCATCGTCCTCAAAGTCCCCCTCCCGGCCTATCATCTTCATTGACTGCCCGGCGTGCGTTCCGGCGCCGTGCGACATGTCCCGCCGTAGGCCTTGCGAAGGCGGAAGACGCAACGAGCCGGTGACGCTCAACATCCCCCGGCTTCCGGGGGCTTGGGGGTTTGAAGGCGGCGGCATCTATTCTTTCACGGTGCTATTGCCGCTGCGGTGATCCGGGCATAAGGCAAGGGAACAAAACATGGTTTTGTTCCAGCCCGTAGGGCCCGTAGCTTTGCGAGGGCGCGGCGTGCGCCCCCGTGCAGCCGCCTTGCGGCAAACGGGGCAAAGCCGAAAGCCCGAACGTGTGAACCCTGAGCAAGCGAGTCTGCGAGCGCGTCGAATGGGTGAACGGACGCATAATGCATGCGTTATGCGACGTTCGGGCGGTCCTGAAGCGAATGCCGAGACTTTGAGGCGGTCTGCTTCAGGATTCGGGCGCGGGCCAAGCGGCTTGCCGGTGCCGGGGAAAGCAGGCCGAGGCTTCGGCCTTGTCCCGGATCATTGCAGCGGCTTCCAGCGTCACCGTTCATCATAGCCGCCGCCGTTTCTTATCAAGCATACCGATTGGGGCCACGATAGTGGCGGGGTGCTTCTCTTCGGGGCAAGCGGAGGCATGTAGCAATGCGTGTGACAGGCAATGAACGTCCTCGTTGATTGCCTGGCGCATGCATTGCGCCGGAGCGCGGGGGCTTATTACACAGGTGAGCGGTAGCGAACACCACAGCGCGAGAGCAACGCCGATTCGGATCGGGGTTGCGTAGCGCCTTCGAGATCTTCACGGCTCCCGTACTTCTTCCGTGGACTTCAGATTCTTAAATAGATTCCTCTTCGGATCAAATTCAAGATTCCTGTCGTTAGGATTTGGATTAAGATAGTAAGTAAACTTCAACCAGCTTCCTTGACTATTTCCTGCCGCACCAACAAACTCGATATTGCCATGGAACTTTCCATAACAGGCATTGGTCACAACACCTGCTTCATTCGTCTGACTCCTGACTCGGAATATGTAATCGCGGCCTTCCACGTTCACATCATCAACAACCTGATCCTGAATAGAATCAGTAAGTTGTTTTCTCACACGGCGCCATTTGAAACAATTGACGTATCCACTGTCTGCCGCATTGCGAGGGAGAATGAATTTACTTCCGGTTGGCCTCCTATCAAGCACGTCATGCCCAACCGTAACAAGTCCATCATTAGGCTGAGAAAAGGTAAGCGTGAGAGTTGAATCATTATCACGGTAATTTTGCCAAACGCCTTCGATACTAAAGACAAGGTCACTGACGACTCCTTTTCCCGCAGGCGTAACCCAATCACCAATCTCCAAATCATAACCAAAACATTCATTAGTTTTAGGTATTTTCGTTTCCAAACATTTTGCAAACATCGGTATTGGATTAATTATTCGCCTGACCACAGCCGTAACAACGGGATTCCATGGATACCACTTATTATCATTGATATTCGGATAGTTAGTGAATATGAGCAGATTCATTGAATCATAGAATCCCTCTTTGACTATTCTGATGGGAACCTCCTTTACCGTACATTTACCTTCGGCAACAAACACCCCATTACTATCTGTTTGGCTATCAAAGATCACCGCTTCACTTAGCCACACGTGAATTGGAATATGAGGCAATGGCTTATTATCCTCATCCACGACCTTAATCGTCAATTTGGCATCTGGAAGCTGCATCGGAGCACCCGCATAACTGTTACTGCAAAAGAAGATACAAATCAGAATAATTATTCTGCAAAAGAATTTCATTGGTTCAGCTGTCCTTTCGTCTTAACTATATCGTCAAACAGTGTATAAACATATACATAAGCTACCGCTCTATAATCGCCATGCAACCAACGGTCATTGCTCCAACCAGACAATCGAGCTGCAGGCCAGCCGTTCTTGAACAAAGTATTCATATCGAGATTTCGATTACCATTAACGGGATCATTTAACGAAGATAAGCTGTTTGCTCCTGTAGCGAAACTCAACGCGGGTATCATGTCGGCCAAGATTTGGCTACGATTGGCGGTAGCATATTGACTTCCAACACCGGTTGGATTGTTTGGCTCAGCCAACAACGACGGAACCGGAGCGTCGGAATTAAAGAACGGGACCGCCATTAATTCGTTGGCTGCGATCTGACAGGCTCGATTCGGCGCAAAGATAACCGAATTGGTGTAATAATTCGCGTCCGCCGTAAAGCCCCATCCACCGTAGTCGCTACCACCTACAATCCAAGAGCTCGGCAAATTCCACCAGCGACCTTTCCACATTTCTTGAATAGCCCAGGCATACTCGCCCCGTGTTGTTATCGTGTCCCACATTGTTCCGAAACCGATAGCACCTGTGGTGAGATTTTCCAAAACGTCTTCACCATCGGAGAAATAGTTAAACACCTGTGGGCCAATTGCCGAAGAGAAGCGACCTGCCCATGTAAGCGAACGTCTCCCGTCATTTGTCGGAAAAAGAGTATTCCATTTGCTTGCATAGAGGCTGTTTGTATAAGGCCGCCAATCCATCTGAACCATGTCTGGATCAAACCTGGTTGATTCATATGCCTCAGCTGCCACCGCCGCATGCAGCATGAAATATCTGGCAGGGTTCGCTGAGCAGTCTTGAATGGCACTCGACACCACCATATTGCCAAGACTGAACGCAATGACATTAACTTCTCCCTGCAATGTCGAAAGATACTGAGCAAATGCTGGCGCTGTAACAAACGCGTTTGCAACATCCCAATGATAATGAGCAAAGGCAGGAGTCCCTTGGTCTCCAAACCACGCAACGCCGGTGTATTTAGCCTTGGAGCCAGACCAGTACAATCGCTTGAAAGTCTCTGCAATATTTCCCCGTCCGGCATCTGGAGTTTCGTTAAAACCGTGAATGAACACAACGTTTTTCCCGTTGCTCAAACTATCAGGATTATTGGAAGGATCACCGGTGTGACTCGCGCCGCCTCCTGTGAGATCTCCGGATTCCGATCTCAAGTTCTTGTAGCGGTACATATCTGTCACCTTGGAAAGGCTCAGCGGCATTTCCTTCTTGAAGATAATAGTGTTATCAGACTTCTTTATAATTTCCAGAACCAGGGGTTTGTCGCTTGCATTCCGCCCCTCCACTAGAATCACCCCCTTATTTTCATTGACGATTCCATTCAAGAAGCTCGATGGCAACTCATAGCCGACTGAGGAAATGTATTCCAATGCGGCGTGCGCATGCGCCTCACAGCAAGCATTATCTATCAAGTAGTTCTGAACAGTACTCAGCGTCAATCCAGAATCGATCAGGGCATTGACCGCATTTTCTTCATGCTTGAGAACGTACTTATAGTCCGTCGTGCCAAGCAGATTTAATGTATCCTTCAGATCAATGAATACCGGAAAGAAATCGACGAGGTCGCGGACTCCGTCAACAACGCAAACCTGACCGAATAAGGAAACAGACTCCCAGTCCGGGTGGCTTGTTTGATCTGGCCAATCATTCCCTGAAGTCGCACTGAACTCATCATCATTGTCGTCATTGATCCAGAACCGGAACGGATTTGATACAGTGGCCTTGCCACGGTCGTTGGTTTCGTCAATAGTTCTGTCGTGATTGAAGTCGGGAACCAAGTCCACTTTAAGGGTGGTCAATTTCATGCTATCCTTCCACTGCCACACGGAACAGGAGACTGTTCCCATATGTACGGTAATGGTCATGTCGCTGGCAGGGCGGATTCCTTCAATGTAGGATCTCAGCTGTGAGTCGCTGTCTATGCTAAACACAGACAGATTGGTGTAAGTGCCATTCGTAATCCAGTTGCCAGCATTGTTTACGTCAAATGCAACAGCAGGGACAAAGAAATAGTCCCCGCCGGAACGCGACATGCCAGTCTCGAACAACTCACTCCAGAATTTAATGCAGGCTCTTATTGGGCAATCCATCCTTACAGTGTAAGAATAGCGGTAACCCACCTATGGGAAAAGGAAAAAGTAAATCGTACGGCGATTTACGTAGAAAAATGGTTGACAATCCAGCCCGCCGGCTTGAACATTCGTGCGATGAGAATAGTAGATACAGATTACCTGATAATCGGTAGCGGGATCGCCGGCCTGGTCTCAGCTCTTAAGCTTTCAAAAAAGGGCAAGGTCATCATTTGCACGAAGAAACAACGGGCCGAAAGCAATACGAACTATGCGCAGGGCGGCATTGCCTGTGTCATGGCGGCGACCGACACTTTTAATGACCATATCAAAGACACTCTTGATGCCGGCGCGGGACTCTGCAATGTCGAGGTCGTAACAAAGATCATTAGCGAAGGGCCCGAGCGTATAGCAGATCTTGAAAAACTTGGTCTGCATTTTGCCGAACGCAGTGCGGAATCAGGTGGAGGGTATGACCTTGGCAAAGAGGGCGGTCACACCAAGCGGCGCGTTCTCCATGCCGGTGATATAACAGGCAGAAAGATCGAAGAAGTCCTGCTTGATCGTATCCATGCCGACAGCAATATCCGCATCAAAGAGCATACGATGGCTATAGATCTCATCACCACGAGCTGGTTGAGGGGGGCGGGATCCAATAGATGTGTTGGTGCCTATATGCTGAATACCAGCGAGGGCGAGATATTTGCCGTGCGTGCACCGGTTGTCATTCTGGCAACTGGCGGCGGCGGGAAAGTTTATCTGTACACGAGCAATCCTGATATTGCCACAGGCGACGGCATGGCAATGGCCTGGCGTGCCGGTGTGCCGATAAAAAACATGGAGTTTATTCAGTTTCATCCGACCTGCCTCTTTCATCCTCAGGCTAAATCGTTCCTGATAAGCGAAGCGGTTCGCGGCGAAGGCGCGAAGCTAGTGGATTCAGCGGGTAAATCCTTTATGGAGAAGTATGATGCGCGCGGAGCCTTGGCGCCGCGTGATATTGTTGCCCGGGCTATTGACAGTGAGATGAAATCCAAAGGTGCGCCTTGCGTGTATCTCGATATCCGTCATAAGCCAGAAGACTATCTTCTGGCCAGGTTCCCAAATATATACGCAACATGTCTGAAGTTCGGGATAAACATGGCGAAGGATCTTATTCCTGTTGTGCCTGCGGCCCATTATTTCTGTGGAGGTGTAGAGGCTGGTGTTGATGGCTCAACTGCCTTGCCGGGGCTTTTTGCAGTTGGGGAGGTGGCGTGTACCGGTCTGCATGGGGCGAATCGTCTGGCGAGTAATTCTTTGCTGGAGGCAGTCGTCTGTGCTCATGAGATGTCGGAGAAGATTCTAAAAATCAAGCTGGATACTGAAGATAGTCGGATCGCTATACCTGACTGGCAGTATGGTGCCGCTGTGCCCAGTGATGAGAGCATTGTTGTCGAGCACAACTGGAACGAGGTCCGAACCTGTATGTGGGACTATGTCGGTATCGTGAGGACCGATAAACGCCTTGAAAGGGCCTGGCGCAGGATCAGGAACTTACGACAGGAAATCAGGCAGTATTATATGGATTACCTGGTTACCGCCGATATTTTGGAGCTGAGGAATATCGCGGATATAGCTGAGCTTATCGTGAGGTCTGCAATGGACCGCAAAGAGAGCAGGGGGCTGCAATACACTCTTGATTATCCCGACCGGAAGGATTCTCCACCACCGCACGAGACGGTCATCGCCGACCAGCCCGGCAGTCATCTGTAATAAAGAAGAATTCAGTAGTCGGAATTCAGGATTCAGAAGTCAGAAGACGGAATAAGGCTAATCTTCAATGTAGTCCCGGTGTCTCACCGGGAAAAAACCGCAAAGAACCCGATGTGGATACCGTGCCTAAATTTATCCTAAATCCGTCAGTTAATATAACTACGAAATGCGCTAAACACGCGAAACTATATGATATGTAGTGTTTTTATTTCGCGCCCGTATTTCGTAGTTTAACCTGCATTTGAGATAAATAAGAAGGCTCTTTATCCTGCTTTGCTTTTTGCCACATAGAGTGCGATGGCAGTCGCAACGGATGCGTTGAGGGAGCCGGTCTTGCCAGCTATCTGGATCTTTACAAGGTGATCACAGGTCTCTCGGACAAGTCTGCCAAGGCCGTGGCCTTCACTGCCTATGACCAGTGCCGCCTTTCCCTTGAAGTCACCTGTGTTGATGTCCTTAGCCTCCGGGATTGACTCCAGTCCAAAGAACCAGACTTCCTTCTCTTTCATCTGTGTCATTATCCTGACGAGGTTATTGACCCTTGCTATGCGGATATGCTCGCTTGCTCCGGCGGACGTCCTGACGACAGTAGGAGTAACCGGTGCAGCTCGGTCTTCGGGGATTACCACGCAATCAACACCGAAGCACTCGGCTGTTCTGAGTATGGCGCCCAGATTCTGAGGGTCCTCAATGTGGTCGAGAAAAAGGAATAGCGCGTTCTGCTTAGAAGGCATGGCTTCGATCTCTGCAAGCACGGCTTTGATGTCGCAATAAGGATATTCTCCGACTTCGAGCACAACACCCTGATTATGTGCGCCCTCTGTCATCTCGTCGATCAGGCGGGCAGTGATGTTCGACTGCTCTATCTGAAGCTTGCCAGCCAGTTCCAGTATTGCGCTTATCTCCGGAGAGCGACGTGCCGTATCGCTTACGAAAAGCTTGCGGATCTCTCGCCGTTGGGCTTTGAGTACTTCTATTATAGGCTGACGACCGTATATCAATTGTCTGTTTGCGTTCATTGGTAGAGGTTAATACCTGTTTGAGCTGATAATATCAAGCCGACTCTTTCAGGAATGTAGTTCTGCCGCATTGCATGGACGAAGGATGGTGTCATGCGCCGGCGGAAAGGAACTGAGCTTGACACCAGCCGTCGCCAAGAGGCTATGGCCTGGCAAGCAAGCTCAGCTACAGTGAGGAAAGTTTTTCTGTCTGTAGCGGCGCATGTGTCATGCGCCGGCGGAAAGGAACTGGATATTATGACAGAATGAAGATTGCCGCTAGGTAGGGCGAAGCCCATCGCTATCAAGCTAAGGATAATTCGGTATGGTTCTTATATGGAATTGCTCAGTCCGAAGCGCGAAATGTAGGGGCGCTGCTAGTCGGCGCCCGCGGGCGTTGCTCAACAACGCCACAATGCTGATGGAGAAAGACGGGCGCCGGCGAGCAGCGCCCCTACGGGAATCTGATTTTAGCAATATAAATGCCTTAGCTTGATAGCTATGGGCTTCGCCCTACCTCAAGTTCGATTAAGACCCGGTGAGACACCGGGACTACATTTAAAAAGATAAACGCACGTGAGCGATGACAGTTTCCTTTGTGATTGTATTAATACTATCTTTGTCATAAATTGTTGCGCAAATTATGAAACACCAGCTGAAAACAACTATGGCACATTATACACAATCTAAACATGAGAGGAATATACAATGAATACTGACTTGATCGTTGGAGCTGGATGGGCGCGGCGGGATATACTGAAAACGGCAGCTTTCGGGGCGCTGGCCTGTGCGTTGCCCAAAAACATATTTGCGGCTGATGACAGGAAAATCGGTTTATCTGTACAGCTATATTCTGTGCGCAATGACTGCAAGGGCAATTTTGACGAGGCACTGGCGCAGATTGCAAAGATGGGCTTCGGCGGTGTCGAGTTCGCTGGCTATTACAACTATGGCGGTAAGGCCAAGGAATTGAGAAAGAGGCTTGATGACCTGAACTTGAAAGCGACAGGCACTCATATGGGTACCGGTAGCTTGAAAGGCGATGAGCTCAAGAAAACCATGGAATTTCATCAAGTTATCGGTTGTAAGTATATCATTGTGCCTGGTGACGGTGCTTTCAGTAATCCGGTGAAGAGTAAGGAATTTGCAGAGACGCTGAACACTGCCATGGAAGCTATGAAGCCGCTTGGCATGGCCTGCGGATACCACAATCATAAAGAGATTGCAGCTATAGATCCCGAAACCAAGAAGACGTACTGGGATCTCTTTGCTGAGCGCACCACGCCTGATGTTGTATTGCAACAGGACTGCGGATGGACCGCGGCTTGCGGGCTTGATCCTGTAGAGCGGGTTAGGAAGCATCCGGGCCGTACGAAGATCCCACATTTCAAGCCGACTGTTGTCAATAAAGAGGCCGGCAAGAAGGCGATATTTGGAGAAGACTCGGTAAACTGGAAGAATGTCATAGAGGCATGCTACGAGGTGGGAGGGACTGAGTGGTTTGTGCTGGAGCAGGAGTCCTATCCGGATGGTAAGTCGCCGATGGAATGCGTTGAGCTTTCATTGGCTGGACTTAAGAAGATGTTGACGGTAATGGGTAAGGCGTAGCGCGGTACGTGGGTTGAAAAAAAGATGAAAATTGGAGCGAACGTTATGATTAAAAGCAGGGCGTTTCAGCAACTGGCAAGAGTATTGGTTTTTCAAAGCTTCACGTTTGTTCTTATTGTGGCGGGATGTTTCTCTGCGCCATTGATGGGAATAGCGGAGGAGCTGATTCTCAAGAAGGGGGATCGTGTCGCCATTGTGGGCGACTCGATTACTGAGCAAAAGCTGTACAGCAAATTTATGGAGCTCTATCTTCTTGCCTGCGTGCCCCAATTGGATCTCACGATGTACCAGTTCGGATGGAGCGGTGAAAGAGCGCCTGGTTTTGCCAAACGCATGGAAAACGACTTCGTGCCATGGAAGCCGACTGTTGTGACAACCTGCTTTGGCATGAACGACGGATCCTATCAGCCGTATACTGATGCTATTGGTAAGACCTACGAAGACGGGACTAGGCGTATTCACACTCGTTGCAAGGAGCTCGGTGCGCGCATGATTGTCGGAGGCCCCGGCCCGGTTGATACGGAGTCTTGGAAGAGCAGCGAGCCGGATGCAGACAAATACTACAATGATAATCTGTCCAAACTGAGTGCGATTGCCGGCCGTCTGGCAGTCGAAAATGGATTTGTCTATGCCAAACTGCATCCGATCATGATGAAGGTCATGGAGGATGCCAAGGCCGCTCTCGGCGCTGGTTACTGCGTATGTGGAAACGATGGCGTTCATCCAGCTGCGAATGGACACATGGTAATGGCCTACGCGTTTCTCAAGGCCATGGGGTTGGATGGGAATATTGGTACCATCACTGTTGATATGAACGGTTCTGCCACGGCAACTGAGGGCCATCGTGTGATATCGGCGGCCAATGGCAAGGTTGAGGTTGAAAGTACGCGTTATCCGTTTTGTTTCTATGGCAATGAAAAAGACTCTAATGGAACTAGCAGTATTCTACCGTTTCTGCCCTTCAATAGAGATCTGAACCGCTATATGCTTGTGGTTAAGAACTTGTCCGCTCCAATGGCTGAGGTCAAGTGGGGTAACTCAGCAAAAGCTTTTACCAAGGCGGAGTTGGAGGCTGGTATAAATCTGGCTGATGCATTTCTTAAAAACCCTTTTTCAGAGCCATTTAGCAAGCTCGATCAAGTAGTGGCCGGCAAGCAGTACAGGGAAACCAGGGCGATCAAAGGCTTAATCACGAATTTCCGTGGTATTATGGATGATTTCCCTGAAGACAAGGAAGTTGCCGCCGCAACGGAAACATTGTCCCGGAAGATTTGGGAGCGTAACGCACAGGATGCTGTGCTGGCGAGGGCTGCTGTCAAGCCGGTGGTGCACACAATACAAATTACTCCCAAGCAGTAACTAAGGCGGGCGAATGGATAAGGTCATGCTGGATTTCAACGATGGCATCTCTGGCTGTTATAAGGTGTCATGATCAATGCTTATTATCGTTGAATCGCCGACAAAGGCAAAAAAGATACAGTCCATATTGAAGACGAGGACCATGTCCACGGTCGGACACTTCAAGGATCTGCCCAATTCAGACATAGGGGTCGATCTCAAGTCGTATGAGCCCGTATTCGTCCTGCATGAGAAGAAGGCCAATCTACCCGACCAGCTTCGTGCCGCCGCCAAGGACGAAACAGTCATGCTGGCCGGCGACCCTGACCGCGAAGGCTATGCCATCAGCCGCCATATCTTCGAAGAGATCAAGTCTGTCGCCAAGCAATGTCTGCGCATGGAGATCTACGAGGTCACGGAGAAGGGGCTTAAGGAGTCCCTGGCCAAGGCCGTCCCTTTTGAACAGACCAACGAGGGACTGTACCATGCGTTTCTAGGGCGCCGGATAGGGGACCGCCTTGTCGGCTACATCCTCTCGCCCATGGCAAGCAAACGCCTCCACAAGATCTTCAGCGTCGGGCGAGTCCAATCCCCCGCGGTCCGTCTCGTAGTGGACCGTGAACTCGAAATCAGGGCGTTCAGGAACTCGCTGTACTGGATACTGAACATACATCTCAATAAGGATGGGACCACATTCCTCGCCACCCACGTCAATGGGAAGTTCGACAAACAACCTGTCGCGCAGGCGATCATCGATGCCATCAAGAGCCAGACCCATGCCACAGCGGAAAAGGTGGAACAGAAGGAAACAAGGCAATCGCCCAAGCCGCCATTTACAACGGTAGACTTGCAGGCCGCCGCAGCGGCACGTCTGAAACTCGCCCCCGAGCAGACAATGAAACTTGCCCAAGCACTGTTCGATCACGGTCTGACAACTTATCACCGAACCGATTCAGTGAGGATGGATGAGGCGTTCGTAGCCAAAATCCGGGAGTTCACCGAAAAGACATTCGGCCCTGAGTATGTCCCGAATAAACCAAATCAGTTCAAATCAAAGAACTCCCAGGCTGAGGCCCACGAAGGCATCCGTCCGACCCATATGCATTCCGCCGGCGACATCGCAGCCCTGATAGCGGAGGAGAACCTTTCCTCGGACCATGCCAAGCTGTATGAAGTGATTTATCGCAGGGCCGTTGCCAGCCAGATGGCGCCAGCCCTGTATGACTCCACCATGCTGCTCTTTGATGTGTCCGGCGAGAAGTTCAAGGCTAACGGCCGGGTATTGAAGTTCGACGGATTTCTAAAGATGTACGCCGAAGCGGAGGAGGAGAAAGACCGCAAGGGTGACAAGAGCGAAGAGGAGAAGATCCAGATACTCCCTCCGGTCGCTGTTGGAGAGCTGGTTCAGAAGGTCAAGGAGACCCTTGACGAGAAGAAGACAAAGCCGCCTGGCAGGTTCACGCTCGGGTCACTGGTCAAGGAACTTGAGCGGCTGGGGATAGGACGGCCGTCCACCTACGCGTCCATCACAAAGAACATTACCGATAGGGGGTACGTAGGGATAGAGAAAGGAAAAGTCGTCCCGCTTCCACCCGGCGAAACCCTGATCGACTATCTCAAGAGCCAGCACAAGTGGGTAATCGATTACGAACTTACCAGCAAGATGGAGGAGATACTGGACCAGGTCGTCGAGAACAAGGAGACCTGGCAGCGTTTCTGCAAGGCTGTTCACAACAAGATGGACTTTGCCAGCCCACCGGTTAGAGGAGTTAACGGCGGCCCTAGCGAAGCGCAAATGAAATATGCCGCTGACCTTGCCAGGCGCGATAACGTCACCATTCCGGACGAGACCCTGAAGAGTGGCAAGGCACTGTCAGCATGGATCGCCGAAAAAGTCGGCAAAAATTAGATTCCTTTCTGGTTATGCTCCAAACTTTTAGGTCTTTGCGTTGGCTGCCGCGCAAAAGTTTAATTTTTCACCATTCAGGTGAAAAATTAGGTTACAATTTTCTGCTGTCGTATGCCCAATGCAGCAGGGCCTGGCGCTGGACCGGGCGGCAGGCCAGGTCGCCTTTCAGGCAGTGTTTCTTCAGTTGGCCGATGTGGCGCCTGATAGCCTTCCATCTTTTGATCTGGCGCTCGTCATCCTCACAGCGTCTGCCCATATAGTACCGGCAGTACCACTGGAACCAGCCGCGTGGGTCATCATCGTCCATCCAGCCTTTCTCGACCCAGTACGAGAGAGGCTTAGATGCTTCTACACCGAAGAAGTTCAGATCAGGATCATATTTATCAGGCGAAAGTTTTGCCTTCGTAAACCATGACTTCGGAAATTCCTTTTGGCAGTCAGTCATATATTTTCCGCCGAATACGCCCATCGCCAGCATCTGCTGCGGGGTGAGCTCAGGCTTGAACTCTGGGTGGAAGTCTTTCCCTGTAGGTTTTGACAGGGTGTACCGGTACCCTTTCTGCATCTTGTCGTTGATTATGATCGTCTTGATCTTCATGTGACAAGAATAGCTTGTCGCTTGCTTCTTTGCCAAGACAATACATCCATGAACAGATGTCCAGGGCGCATTGCAGTTCTGCCGGGACTCCTGCCGGCTCGTCCGGCAGGTGAACAAGACTGTTGACCAGCGCTAATCAACCTTCCATGTTGATTAGCATACAACAGTCTTGTTCACCTGCGACGCAAGGTCGCAAGGGTCCCGGCAGAACTGCAATGAACACAGATGTCCGCCTTTCGGTCCCCTGTGGTAGGGTTAGACCCCATGGCAAAGCGTCGGCTCGAAGCATAAACTCCATGTGCAGGTAACCTAAATATTGATGCAGCAGTGTGTTGCTGCAAAAAGGAGGATAAACATGAGTATGAGAAGAATCATTGCAGTTGTGTTGATAACATTGGGAATCGTCGTTCTGGCGTATTCGGGTATTACGCTAAAGACCCCTGGAAAATCTGTCGATCTGGGTCCAGTTCATGTGGCAACTACAGAGAGGCACTATATCCCGCCAATCGCCGGTGCTTTCGCGCTTGTCGGCGGGATTGTCTTACTGCTCGTGGGAAATAAGAAAGAGTAAGCGGATTAGCAGGCTGAATTTTTCAGTGAGCTCTGTGTGCTCCTGTGCTTCGCAGGGCACGCCTGTGAGAGAGTTCTTATAGTGTAGCGGCGCATGTGTCATGCGCCGGCGGAAAAGACCTGAGCTTGACACCAGCCGTCGCCAAGAGGCTATGGCCTGGCAAGCAAGCTCAGCTACAGTGAGGAAAGATATCTGTCTGTAGCGGCGCATGCTTGCCAGACCGTCAGAAGAGTCATAAACGTTCTATCCGCTTGTAGGAGCCGATCCCCTGATCGGCGATCAGAAAAGATTACGAGTGCGATTATAGGCAAGAAGTAAACTGGGGCAGGGGGCATGTCGGAAAGGTAGGGCGAACCAGCCTGCCCTGCGAAGCCCTGAGCTTGACGAAGAGGCGAAGCATGGGTCTCGGTGAGCCGTTCTTATCGTAACTGCACCTTATCGGAAATGATTGAAAGGAATAGTAGTATTATGTTTAGAGGTAGTGTATGGTCTACAGTTGTAGTCGGGGTAGTTATGTTTTCGTTGATGTCCTGTGCCAACCTTTCCTGGATACCAACTCATCGTGGCATGAGTCACACCAATCCGAGAGCGTCATTTCCATGGAAAAGAATGAGTTACTGCGAAGCCGTTCAGCCATTGATAGTAAACTGCCCTGTCTGTGGATTAACGGGCTACTATATACAATCGGTATATGTCAAGTCGGCGCCATTTTTCGGAACAAACAATGTAATATTCTCTCAGTATGTCTGTGACAGCTCTCATGAATGGTTCATTGGGCAAAAAGAGCTGGATGGCCCGGTAACGCAAATAAAACGCGTAAACAAACGAAAAGGGACAATATAGAAGCTGTTGTGGAACAGTATCCGCAAACCTGCATTTCTCACTGCATTTGAGAGAAATGGGTTCCACACTACTTCCATTGAAAGTCAGCTTTGGAATATGTCCCCATTAAGAGAGGGAGTTTTTGACAGAATGTACAAAATTAACAAAATAATATCTTACCATTCTGTAAATTCTGTAAATTCTGTCGAAAATTCTTTGGTTGTGGCCCTCATGGGCAATGCTAGGAGAGCGTCGGGCTAACAGCTCAGATAATATGAGTATCAGAAATAACATACAGTCCCTGCGGGTACGCTGGAAAAGCTGGAGGACTAGACACACGCGTGCACTTACGGGCGAGCCGCCTTTGCGTGCGGAGCTGTTCAGTGTGGAACAGTTGCGCCGGCATGCCATAGCTTTGGCAGAACATCATAAAATCGATCATAATCCAGGCCCGAATCGTTTGTTGCAGAGGTTGGCTGACAATGAAAAGACGCTTAATCAAGCATATGATCTTGTCACAGATGCAGATGCCGGTGGGCGGCGCATTGCCCCGGCGGGCGAATGGCTTTTGGATAACTTTTATCTCATCGAACAGCAGATCCGTGTAACACGCTTGCATTTGCCCCGCACCTACAGCCGCGAACTGCCGCGGTTGCTGAATGGAGCTTCTGCCGGGTTCCCACGCGTCTATGCAATAGCTTTGGAGTTGATTTCACACGTGGATGGTCGAGTAGATGCGGAAAATATCACTCACTTCGTTACTGCGTATCAGACGGTCACCCCGTTGACGCTCGGTGAATTATGGGCTGTCCCGATCATGCTTCGGCTGGGGCTTATCGAGAATCTGAGGCGTGTGGCTGTGCATATTGCCAGGCGGCGCCAGGACCTGAATCTGGCATTTATGTGGGCCGGCCGCCTGTTGGCGGCAGCGGAAAATCAGTCTGCAACTATCCTGAATGTGTTGGCAGAACTGGCTTTGTCGGAGCCTCCGTTCAGTAATCAGTTCGTGGAGGAATTTTGCGGCCGGTTGCAGGGGCAGAACCCGGCGCTTGCAACAGTAGAGAGCTGGGTCCAGCATCGACTCGCCGAACAGGGACTGACCCGTGAGCAGTTGCAGAGGGCTGATAACCAGACGCAGGCGGTTGATCAAGTTTCTATTGGTAACAGCATCAGCAGTCTCCGTTTTCTCAGTGTAATGGACTGGCGGACATTTGTTGAGGCTCTGAGTATCACAGAACAAATATTGCGTTCCGATCCAGCAGACGTGTATGCCGCCATGGATTTTGTCACACGCGATCGCTATCGCCATTGCGTGGAAACGCTGGCGCGGCAGTCTGGGATTACAGAAAATATGGTGGCTAGTGCTGCGATCCAACTCGCAGCTGAATCGGCCGGCCGTGATGGTCCGAAGGCGCGCACAGCCCATGTGGGGTATTATCTCATAGACAAAGGGCTCCCTCGTCTGGAGAGCGTCGTTAAAGTCCATTGGTCATTTCGTCGGCTTCTGAGCAGGACTGTTCGTCGTTCCCCGGTCTTTTATTATGTCGGTTCACTGCTGTTGATTACGGCAACTACAGCCAGTCTGGTCATTGGTCCGGTCAGTCTGCTGGGGATGTATGACTGGAAGGTCTGGCTGCTGATATTGCTGGTCATCGTCAGTGCGTCGCAGATGGCGGTAGCGCTGGTGAACTTGTTGACAAATATGATGGTTGGTCCGAAGCTTCTGCCTCGTCTGGATTTTACGAAAGGGATACCTGAGTCGGACCGCACCATGGTGGTCATCCCCACGCTCTTGACCAGCCCGCAGGCTGTTGCCGATTTGCTGGAAGGCCTGGAGATCCGTTATCTGGGGAATCGTGATCCTAATTTGTTCTTCGCGCTGCTAACCGACTTTCGTGATGCGCATGCGCCGGTACAGCTCGATGATGCCGATCTGCAGCGGCTGGTTAGCGATGGGGTCAAGGGACTGAATACGCGGTACAGTCCTGAGGGAGTTACCGTCTTCCATTTGTACCATCGGGCTCGTACATGGAATCCACATGAGCTCATCTGGATGGGTTACGAGCGTAAACGTGGCAAGCTCGAGCAGTTCAATGAATTGCTGCGCGGCGGCACTCGAGAACCGTTTGCCGAGATAATAGGCGAGCCGCTGATTCTGCCTACCATAAAATATGTCATCACTTTGGACACTGATACGGGTTTACCTCGCGATGCAGCCCGTAAGCTGGTAGGTACGATGGCGCATCCTCTTAACCGTCCGATATTTGAGCCGATAGGGGGCCGTGTGGTTGAGGGCTATGCCATTCTTCAGCCGCGTACTCCTATCAGCCTGATTTCGGCAAATCGTTCTCGATTCGCGCAACTTAGCGCTGGCGAAGCCGGTATTGATCCTTACACGCGCGAAGTGTCCGATGTTTATCAAGACCTCTTTGCCGAGGGTTCTTATGTCGGTAAAGGCATCTATGATGTGGATGCGTTCAGGCAGGCCACTGCAGGACGCTTTCCTGAGAATATCATCCTGAGCCATGATCTGGTGGAAAGCGGATATGCACGGTCTGCGCTGGTAACTGATGTGGAGCTGCATGAGGATCATCCCTACAGTTTCCTTGCCGAAATGAGCCGGCGTCATCGCTGGATCAGGGGAGATTGGCAGATTGCCGGTTGGCTTATGCCGCATGTTCTTGGACCGGCCAAAAAGCGACTACCTAATACAATAGGTGCAATCGGATGGTGGAAGATATTCGACAATTTGCGGCGCAGTCTAGTGCCGCCGGCTCTTTTGCTGATGTTGCTGGGCGGCTGGCTGATGGCGCAGACCCCGCTGGGATTCTGGACGTTGTTTGTAATCCTGCTGTGTCTACTGCCTGTGCTGCTGGCGACCCTTGTAGAAGTGGTTCACAAACCTCGCGAGCGTACGCTGTTAATGCATCTTGTTTCTACCCTCAAATCGCTGAGACGCCAGCTCGCTGAGGTTGGGCTAAGTTTGTGTACCTTGCCGTATCGCGCCATCATCAATCTGGATGCAATCCTTGTTTCAAAAGGGCGCATGGGGTTTACCCGACGTGGGTTACTGCTTTGGCACACACCGCGCTATGTCAAGCGCAACAATAGCACGACGCGGGCCGACTTCCTCAGGGAGATGTGGGTTTCACCATTATTCGCTGTAGTCGGGCTCATCGGGTTGGCGCTGACGCATCCTGAAGAGCTGTCCGTCAGCGGGATGGTGTTACTGCTTTGGTTGGTTTCCCCCTTGGTCGGTTGGTGGATCAGCCTGCCTAACGTGCAGGTGCAGTCGGAGTTGTCCGAAGTACAGCGGACGTTCCTGCGAGGGTTATCCCGTAAGACCTGGCGATACTTCGAAGAACTGGTCGCCGCGGAAGATCATTGGCTGCCGCCGGATAATATTCAGGAGAACCCGGAGCCATTGATTGCTACGCGCACTTCTCCTACCAACATTGGCATGGCTTTGCTGGCTGATCTGGCGGCGATTGATTTCGGCTACATTTCCCCGGGCCAATTGCTGGACCTTACAGAAAAAACCCTTACCGCGGTGGAACAGCTGGAACGCTATCGGGGTCATCTCTACAATTGGTACGACACGCGCACGCTCAAGCCGCTTCGCCCGCTTTATGTCTCGAGTGTGGATAGTGGCAATCTTGCCGGGGCGCTGGCCACATTGCGGGCAGGATTACTTGAGTTGAAGATTCAGCCGGTCTTTCAGCAGCGTGTCTGGGCAGGGCTGGGGGATACCCTCCAAATGTTGCCGTCACCGGCATTTGCAGGGCTCCGTCGAAAGTTACAAGCCCCACCGCCGCCCGATCTCCAATCTGCGTTGGCACTGCTCCAGGAGCTATGCAATGATGTCACGGTATTATCCAGCAACGTTAATGCGGAATATCAATGGTGGGCGCTGGCTCTTGTCCGGCAATGCAATGCCGCACGTGACGATTTACAGCTCCTTGTGCCTGATCCCCGGCAATTCGATCAGGTTCCGACACTGCAGGAACTGGCCGGCATAGCAACGGTGAATAATCCCGCCGCCGCGCGCATTCGCCGGATAGATAGACTGGCCCAGCGCTGTACGGAGCAGGCTGTAATGGACTTTACTTTTCTGTACGATCCTTCCCGTGATTTAATGGCGATTGGTTACAACGTTACCGAGCGTCGCCGTGATCCGTCATTTTACGATCTGCTCGCCTCTGAGTCGAGGCTTGCCAGTTTCGTCCTGATTGCACAGGATCAACTGCCGGAGGAACATTGGTTTGCCCTGGGCCGGCAGTTGACAACCCAAGCGGGTGCTATGGCGCTGTTGTCGTGGAGCGGTTCGATGTTCGAGTATTTGATGCCGCTTCTGATGATGCCGACTTATCAACACACACTGCTGGATCAAACCTACAGGGCGGTCGTATCCCGTCATATCGAATACGGCCGTCAGCGCGGTGTGCCGTGGGGCATATCCGAGTCTTGCTACAACACCACCGACGCCCATGGTGTTTATCAGTATAGCGCATTCGGGGTTCCGGGATTGGGCTTAAAGCGCGGTCTTGCCGATGATCTGGTAGTCGCGCCATACGCGTCGGTTCTGGCGTTGATGGTGGACCCGCGTGCGGCGTGTGAGAATATCGAAGTGCTTGCGGCAGCTGGCTGCCTTGGCAAATATGGGCTTTATGAAGCGATTGATTACACGTCTGCACGTGTGCCCCGCGGCAGGAGCAGTGTTCCAATCCGCAGTTTCATGGCACATCATCAGGGCATGAGTTTACTGGCGCTAGACTACCTGCTTCTTAACCAGCCCATGCAACGCCGGTTTCTGTCGGATCTCTCCTTCAAAGCGGCGGAATTGCTGTTGTGCGAACGGATTCCCAAGGTTGCTTCACCGTTACAACCCCATGCAGCAGAAGTAAGCGCCGCGCGCCGGCCGCCGGTTCTCGACGTCTCCACCATGCGTGTGTTTTCGTCGCCGGACACCCAGATTCCCCAGGTGCATTTATTGTCCAACGGCCGCTATCATGTAATGGCCACCAACGCGGGAGGCGGGTACAGTCGGTGGAAAGACCTCGCCGTCACACGTTGGCGCGAGGATGCAACTTGTGATGATCGGGGTACCTTCTGTTATTTACGTGATAACGCCACTGGCTCGCTCTGGTCGTCGGCCTATCAACCAACAAGGCGCACAGCGAAGAACTACGAGGCTATTTTTGTGCAGGGCCGCGCCGAATATCGCCGTCGTGACGAAGGCATTGACGCGCACACTGAAATAGCCGTGTCGCCGGAAGACGACGTCGAAGTCCGCCGTGTTACGCTTACGAACTTCTCTTCCCGGACCCGCTCTCTTGAGCTCACCAGTTATGCGGAAGTCGTCCTTGCACCTCTGAATGTCGATCTCGCTCATCCGGCGTTCAGCAACCTGTTTGTGCAGACCGAGATTCTTCGGGATTCACGAGCCATTTTGTGCATGCGCCGGCCGCGCGCACCAGGTGAGAATCCGCCGTGGATGTTCCATCTGATGACCACGCAGGGAACATTGGATGGCGACACGTCCTACGAAACGGATCGGGACAAATTTATCGGACGCTGCCGCTCTACAGCCAATCCGGCCGCATTTGATGAAATTGGACCGCTGGGCGATACGGATGGTGCGGTGCTTGATCCGATGGTTGCCATCCGGCAGAGTGTCATAATCGAGCCTGACACCTCAGCCAACTGGCACATTGTATTCGGAATGGCGGCCACGCGTCTGGAGGCGCTGGCTTTGATAGATAAATATCGCGAAGCCAGCTTCGCCGCACGGGCGTTCGAGATGGCCTGGTCGCACAGCCAGATCATCAGGCGGCAGTTGCAGGTTACTGAGACGGAGGTGCAGGTGTATGCTAAGTTGGCCAGTTCGGTGCTGCACGCAAACCCTTTACATCGCGCTGGCGCTGGGATCCTCATTCGTAATCGGCTTGGCCAGTCTGGTTTGTGGGCCTTTGGAATATCTGGCGACCTGCCCATACTTTTATTGCGCATTGCAGATGTACACAGGATTGCTCTGGTTAACGATGTTTTAAAAGCCCATGCTTATTGGCGCGAGAAAGGCCTGAAAGTCGATCTGGTTATCCTGAACGAAGATTTTTCCGGGTATAGGCAGGTATTACAGGAGAGAATACTTGGGCTGATCTCTTCAGGTACGGAAGCGGATCGGATGGATAAGGCCGGTGGAATATTTCTGCGCAGAAGCGAGCAGTTGTCGGAGGAAGAGCGGGTTCTGCTGCAAACGGTATCACGGGTGGTTCTCACCGATAGTGCTGAGACCTTGGCCGAACAGGTAGAGCGGCAAGTCCCTGTTGTTCGAAAAGTTCCGCGTTTTATTCCGACGAGGTCACAGCTTTCTACGACGGTGGCTGCGTCGACTCAGCGCGAGCACCTGTTCTTTAATGGAATTGGTGGGTTCACTCTCGATGGGCGTGAGTATGTTGTCTCGCTAAAGCCCGGGCAGACCACTCCCGCACCATGGGCGAATGTGCTGGCCAACGCACAAATCGGAACGGTGATCTCGGAAAGCGGCGGGGCTTATACTTGGGTGGATAATGCCCATGAATTCCGACTCACTCCGTGGCATAACGATCCCGTGTCTGACACCAGTGGAGAAGCTTTTTATATCCGGGACGAAGAAACCGGCCAGTTCTGGTCCCCGACTCCTTTGCCGGCGCGCGGTAACGGACCGTACGTTTGCCGCCATGGATTCGGCTACAGCGTGTTTGAGTATAAGCAAATGGGGATCAGCTCCGAACTGTGGACGTACGTAGCAGTAGACGCTCCTGTGAAGTTAGTGGTGATCAAGGTGCGCAACAGCTCGGGACGAACCCGGCGCCTGTCCGTTGCCGGTTACTGGGAACTGGTGCTTGGCCAATGGCGGAATACGAACCTGATGCATGTTGTCACCGAGATAGACCCCAATACGGGAGCGCTGTTTGCCCGCAATGTGTACAATCGAGAATTTGCCGGAAAAACCGTTTTTGTTAACGTAAACGCCGCCACTCGAACGTTCACAGGCAATCGTACAGAATTTCTGGGCCGTAACGGGACACCGGCCAATCCTGCAGCGATGCGGAAGCAGTATTTGTCCGGCCATACTGGCGCTAGCCTCGATCCCTGTGCGGCGTTTCATGTTCCGTTCGATCTTGCCGATGGGCAGGAGCACGAACTTGTTTTTGTGCTTGGGGCGGGCAACAATAGCGAGGAGGCTCAACAGCTGGTCCAGCGTTTCGGCAGTTCGGCAAGTGCCCGGCAAGCTTTGGAGAGCGTCTGGGAATTCTGGAAGCAGACCCTGGGTGTTGTGTATGCAGAGACTCCGGATCCAGCCCTGAATCTGCTGGTCAACGGCTGGCTGGAATATCAGACGCTGGCGGGTCGCTATTGGGGCAGGAGCGGATACTATCAATCCGGCGGCGCTTATGGTTTTCGTGATCAGCTTCAGGATACGGCGGCATTACTTCACGCCGCGCCATGGACAGCCCGTGAGCATATATTGCGGTGTGCCGGCCGACAATTCATCGAAGGCGATGTTCAGCACTGGTGGCATCCGCCCACCGGCCGTGGTACCCGCACGCATTGCTCCGACGATTATCTCTGGCTTCCATATGCCACTTGCCGGTATGTGAAGACGACTGGCGATACAGGAGTGCTGGATGAGCGTGCGCCCTTTCTGGAAGGCCGTCCGGTAAATGCCGATGAGGAGTCATATTACGATATGCCACAGCGCGCGGGCGAGGATGGTACTCTCTACGAGCACTGTGTGCGTGCCATCAAACACGGGCTGAAATACGGAATTCACGGTCTGCCGTTGATCGGCAGCGGTGACTGGAATGACGGCATGAATCTCGTTGGCGAAAAAGGGAAGGGCGAGAGCGTGTGGCTTGCCTTCTTTCTGTATCATGTGTTGCAGTCTTTTGCGGAACTGGCACGAACCCGTCAGGATACCGAATTTGCGGATCAATGCACCGCCCAGGCTGAGGAGTTACAGAAGAATATAGAGTTGTATGGCTGGGATGGTGACTGGTATCTGCGTGCGTGTTTCGATAACGGGACCCCGCTCGGTTCGGCTCAAAACGAGGAATGTCAGATCGACTCCATCGCGCAGAGTTGGGCGGTGCTCTCGGGTGCAGCCGCGCCGGACAGGGCTCGCGCTGCTATGCATAGTGTTGAAAAGAGGCTGGTTCGGCGCAACTCGCGTCTTATTCAACTCTTCGATCCGCCCTTTGACAAATCCGAATTGCAACCTGGCTATATCAAAGGTTACGCGCCTGGCATACGGGAGAACGGCGGACAGTACACCCACGGGGCGATCTGGTCCGTCATGGCATTCGCGAAATTGGGCGAAACCGAGCGGGCGTGGGAACTGTTTTCACTACTTAATCCGATCCGTAATGCAATGGACCTGGATCAGGTCAATCGTTACAGAGTTGAACCGTATGTTGTCGCCGCAGATATCTATACTATCGCTCCGCATACCGGTCGTGGCGGCTGGACCTGGTATACGGGTTCTGCCGGCTGGATGTATCGGCTGATTGTCGAGACTCTGCTTGGCGTACAGCTGGAAGCTGGTCGATTGCATATTAATCCGAGTTTGCCGCGTGCCTGGGACTCGTTCAAGCTTCACTACCGCCACCATGAAACGTTTTATCACATTACAGTGAAGCGTGCTGCTCCTGAGGCCGCACGGACAATTCGCCTGATCGTCGACGGCAAAGAAATGGCAGAGGCCTCGATACAACTAGTCGACGACCATCAGGAACACAATGTCGAAATAGAGGTGTGCGAGGTGTGAAAACCAGGATTCAGGAGTCAGAATGCAGATAATGCGATTCGGAGAATGGTGAAGTTGATCAAAATGTAGCGGCGCATGCTTGCCGGGCCGAAGTGCTTGGACGAAGGATGGTGCCATGCGCCGGCGGAAAAGACCTGGAATTTCATCAATTCTGTCAAAATAACTTTTTGCATCACGCGTTCTATTGAAATCCGGTCGCCTGTAGAACATGTTACTCACCTTCGACATGGCGCCTACGCCAGCGCATGACACATGCGCTGCTACATCCTGCAATCCGGCTGAATGTAGTCCCGGTGTCTCACCGGGCATCTTCGAATCGGTCGAATGGCTTATGAGCTAGCCTTGCCGGGGTAAGCCAGCCGAGCCGAACCCCCGGCTTGCCTGCCCTTGCAAGGCTTCGGCTTGACCGATAACGACGAAAGTCGTTGTGTGGCACACTTCGTTCCTGCACTTAATCCCACACTTCGTCAGTTACACTTAGTCGACCTTCTTAGTCGATAAGTGACTGTCTGGGAACGACTAAGCCGATGGACTAAGCGTATCCGATTAAGTGGAGGGATCTGCCCGCAAAGCTTCTGGAAGTCGCTAAGAATCCATTTCTCTCAAATGCCGTCAGCATGGAGCGCCGAAAACGTCGGTAACCCGGCCGTCCTTTAGATGAAACTTCCTTGATGCCAGATTGCCCAGCTTCTCGTTATGCGTGGTGACCAAGATGGTGATCCCATCCTCGGCATTTAGCTTTTTGAAGAGGGCGAATATTTCGTCTGAATTTCTGGTGTCCAGATTTCCTGTTGGCTCATCAGCAAGCAGTAGTGCAGGCTTGACCGCCAGCGACCGGGCAACAGCCACTCTCTGCCGCTCCCCGCCGGAAAGTTCGCGGGGGAAATGATTTATCCTGTGGCCAAGTCCAACTTTCTCGAGCAGTTTGACGCAATAGTCGCGGTCTATCTCTCTCCTGGCAAAGACCAGCGGCAGTTCGACGTTCTCCAGTGCCGTGAGCTCCTGCAGCAGAAGGAATTCCTGAAATACAAACCCTATGCTGCCGCGTCGCGTTTTGACAAGCTGGCTTTCCTTCGCTTTGGATACATCATGCCCAAGAACAGTCAGACTGCCGCTGGATATTGAATCGAGGCAGCCAATCAAGTCCAGAAGGGTCGTTTTGCCGGAACCTGAAGGCCCCATGAGAGAGACAAAATCTCCCTTCCGTATCTCAAGGTCTATGCCGTCAACAGCTCTAATTTCCTCGGCAGGCATGCTGTATACCTTCGTCAACTTCTCTGCCTTTACGACTGTTATCAGCTCTTTCATTATTCCGTTCCGTCCTCAGTCTTGCGTCTTCCGTTTCGCGATTCCACCGTCAACCGTTTACTGTCTATGATCTTGCCTTCCCTCAGCCCGCGCTTCTTATAGCCTGCACTGGTCGCATTGTACATGCGCGCCATGCCGGATATATTCCGGCTATAAGGCCTGTCAGCACTGCACCGATTATTGAATACACAAGCAGGTCAGGGGTGACATCGACCAGATGTCCGCTGGGTGCATATGGAAGTATGCTTTTGATGAGCTTTTCCACAAATACCCCTCCTAGCACGGCAAGTATATCACCAAGTATTCCACCTATTGCACATATAAGAGTGGTCTCCAGCCAGATGATCTGGAAGATATCAAGTTTCGAAGCCCCTAATGCCTTCATGACGCCAATGTCCTTTGTGCGCTCGAACACCGACATCAGGATCGTGTTGATGACCCCGATCAGCGCGATGATTATGGCTATGGCTGCAATTGAGTTTGTAAGCGTCTTCGCCGATGACATCAGGTTGAATATAGTTCCTTTGACCTCAGCCATGCTTATAACCTGTATCCCTGGTTCATTGTAAAGGTCCTCTTCGAATTTAGTTATATCTGCAATGTCTTTGAGTTTGACGCCTATACCTGTGATCTTGCCGCCAGTGTTGAAGATTCTCTGTGTCGTCTTAAGCGGCATGAAGATGATCCCGTCATCCTGAGTCCCAATCCTTTCCATAATTCCTACCACTTTCAGGATCTTTTCCTTGCCGGGCACAAACACCTCATCTCCGACATGCCTCTGTTCAAGTTCTGCCGCCTCGTAGCCCATTATAACTTCATCAGCATCAGGCGATGTGAACCAGCCTCCGGTCTTGAACTTGGACCATGGCTTGAGCTTGAGGTAGCTGTCATCAATCCCCATATACATCGCGATTCCTCCGGCGCCTTCGCCCCGGTCAGGATCATAAGCAGTCGCCACCAGTTGAGGCGTGATGTTTTCAATCCGTGGGTCCTTTACTATCTTCGCAAATACTGCCTCGTCCATGTACTTCAGTCCGCCTCCGCCTTTAAGCATAAGCGTTGCCGCTTCATAAGGACAGCCCTTAGCGGTCACAAGCAGTTGATACCCCATTTTGTCCATATCACCCTGAAGCGCCTTCTGATAGCCGCGATCAAACCCAAGAAGGCTCACCATTACAGCGACTGCAATGGCAACGCCGGAAAGAGTCAGGCAAGTTCTGATCTTCTTTCTCTTGAGCGTCTTCAATGCTATTAAAACAAATTTCATCTGGCGTTATTCCTCAGCTGATCGCTGACTACTTGACATCTACTTTCGTCCCTGTCACCTCAACATTATTGTCCGCAATTCTGACTTTTCCTTCCACAACGGCATGTTTTCCGACTTCCTGAGGTATCGCAAGGCCGGCCGGCTTTAAATCGACATGTATTATTGCCCCGCCTTCCTGCAGGTCAAACCAGCAGCCAGACGGACATTCGCGTATTATCTTTCCGGTTATCGCCACCGTCTTGTTCGTGTAAGAATCAGGGGTCTTGAGGATATCTCCAATCTTTACAATCTGCTCAACTGTCGACGTCGGAGTCTCAGCTTTCTTATTCTCCTGCTTCCCGCATCCAGCGGCCAACACACACATGGCAGCCATGACCGATATTCCAAATACTGCTTTCATTTCATATCCCTTCTTTATCTGCGTTTATTGCGGCTAAATATTCTTCTTCGCCTTGTTAACAAACTGATCAAGCATAAGTACATTCTTTTTAAGGCCGCGGATGGTTGACTTGAAATCCTCCGCGCTTTTCTCAGTAGGATCCTTTATTTTTCCGATTTTACCATCAGGAACCGCCGAATTCATGAAATCTTCAAGGGATAAGCCTATGAACTGTTTTGTGAAATTATCCGCTCTGAACTTCTTTGCCTCCGGCGAGGATATCTTCTGGTAATAGAAATGCACTATCCTGCCATCAAGCCCCGTGGAGATGATAAGCTGCATTCCGCCGTATTTCCCTTTCTGATTAACGCCGTGCATCCGGCCTATGACGTTCGTCCCTTTTAGTACACTGTAATAGGCATATGGCACATCAACAGTTTCATATACTTCATCAAACTTGTCTCCGAGCTTGGTTTCTAATTCCTCCTTGAGCGGCGCCCCTCCCATTTCTTTTATTGTAAGAAAATCCGTCTTGTAGCCCGTCGCGTCAGGAAAAGCCCTTTTAATGTCCCTATCAGGATCATTGAGCTCGCAACCCACAGCCGCATATGTCACATCAGCTGTGACAATCAGACACGTTACAGCCGCAAATATTCCAATATAACCAATTATTCTCATAAACCGCCTTCTGAATAATAGCATTGCATAATCCGTGCCGGTTAATCTGCATTTCTCGCAGCACTTGAGAGAAATGCACCCCGTGAGGGGCGTTGCCCAACGGGGCTAACGCCCTGCGGGTTTCGACTCCCACGACTTACGTCGTTGTCTCTCAAGGTTAACTCTGAGCAAGGTGCGTAAGGGCCGCGTCGAAGCTTGAGTTACAACACCTTGCAACTCAAGCTATGTCCTCACAGCCTCAAAAAAGCTGTACTACTATCCGTCAATGGTTGTTTTTCTGCAAAGATTTTTGACAAAATGAACAAAATTAACAAAATATTATCTTCCCATTCTGTACATTCTGTTAATTCTGTCTAAATCTTTTTGGTTGTGGCCCTCATGGGCTACGTTAAGAGAA